>JBOFJM010000753.1:0-3045 GCA_051656825.1 Kluyvera sp. | reverse complement strand
GCCCTGTTCGCGGGCAAAACAACGTGCAGGGCGCGTGTGATATGGGCGTCCTGCCGAACCAGTTCCCTGGCTATCAGGATGTCACCGACGCCGCCGTGCGGGAAAAATTCGCGCACGCCTGGGGTATTGACGCCAGCCTGATGGACGACAAAGTGGGCGTGCGGATTACCGAAGTGCCGCATCTGGCGCTGGAAGGCAAAGTGAAAGCCTACTACATCATGGGCGAAGATCCGTTACAGACCGAGGCCGACTTAGGCCTGGTGCGCAAAGGTTTTGACGCGCTCGACTTTGTGGTGGTGCAGGACATCTTTATGACCAAAACCGCCGAACAGGCCGACGTGCTGCTGCCCGCCACCTCCTGGGGCGAGCATGGCGGCGTCTTTACCTGTGCCGACCGTGGCTTCCAGCGTTTCGAAAAAGCCATCGAGCCGACCTGTAACGTCAAGCGCGACTGGGAAATTATCAGCCTTATCGCCAGCGAAATGGGCTACCGGATGCATTACGACAATAACCAGCAAATCTGGGACGAAATGCGCGAGCTGTGCCCGCTGTTCTTTGGCGTCACCTACGAAAAAATGGGTGAAATGGGCCATGTGCAGTGGCCATGCCCAACGCTCGACCATCCAGGCACGCCGTATTTGTACGAGGGCAACCAGTTTGCGACGCCGGACGGCAAAGGCCATCTGTTTGCCGCGCCGTGGCGTGCGCCCGCCGAGCGCCCTGATGAACAATTCCCGCTGGTGCTGTGTACCGTGCGGGAAGTGGGGCACTACTCTTGCCGTTCAATGACCGGCAACTGCGCGGCGCTGCAATCGCTGGCGGATGAACCCGGCTTTGTGCAGATTCATCCGCGCGATGCGCAACAACTGAACGTGAGCGATAAACAACTGGTGTGGGTTTCTTCGCGTCGCGGCAAGGTGATTAGCCGCGCCAACGTGAGCGAACGTATCAACCTCGGCAGCGTCTACATGACCTACCAATGGTGGATTGGCGCTTGTAATGAACTGACTCAGGACAACCTCGACCCTATCTCCAAAACGCCGGAAACCAAATACTGTGCGGTGAAGATTGAGGCCATTGAGGATCAAAACTGGGCCGAAAACTATGCGCTACAAAGCTATCAGGCCATGAAAACGCGCCTGAAAGCGGCGGTAGCCGGGTAATTATCATGCGTGCAAACGGTGTGCAGATTCGTATCTGCGGCAAAGTTCAGGGGGGGGGGGGTCGTCCCTTTGTCTGGCAGTTAGCGCAACAGCGCGGTTGCCTGGGCGATGTCTGTAATGACAGCGCCGGGGTGCTGCTACGCCTGCTTGGCGATGACTCCGCCGGGATAATTGCCGCACTTCATCAGCACTGCCCGCCGCTTGCGCGCATTGATAGCACTCACGTTGAGCCATTTAACTGGCCGACTTCCCCCACCGATTTTGTCATTCGCCAGAGCGGCGCGGGGGCGATGAGCACGCAAATTGTCCCCGATGCGGCAACTTGCCCGGCTTGCCTCGCGGAGATGAACGACCCGCAGGAGCGGCGCTACCGCTACCCGTTTATCAACTGCACCCACTGTGGGCCGCGCTTTACCATTATTAACGCCATGCCGTACGACCGACCGTTGACGGTGATGGCGGCGTTCCCGCTTTGCCCTTGCTGTGAGGCGGAGTACCGCAACCCCTACGACCGCCGTTTTCATGCTCAGCCGGTGGCCTGCGCCGAGTGCGGCCCGTGGCTGACCTGGCATCGCGCGGGCGAACAGCAAGAAAAAGAGGCGGCGTTACAGGCGGCGGTTGATGCGCTTGCCGCAGGCGAAATTGTCGCCGTGAAGGGTATTGGCGGTTTTCATCTGGCCTGTGATGCCGGTAATCCGCAGGCGGTGGCAAGACTTCGCGCGCGTAAACATCGCCCGGCCAAACCGCTTGCGGTGATGCTCGCCAATGCCGACGGCTTGCCGCCGCAGGCGCGCGCGTTGCTGCAAACACCCGCCGCACCGATTGTGCTGGTGGATAAATCGCAGGTAGCTGGCGTATGTGAAGCCATTGCGCCGGCGCTGGCGGAAGTGGGCGTGATGTTACCCGCCAACCCACTACAGCATTTGCTGATGCAAGCGCTGGCGCGCCCCCTGGTGATGACCTCTGGCAATTTAAGCGGCAAGCCACCGGCGTTAAGCAACGAACAGGCGTTGGCGGATCTCCGGCAGATTGCCGACGGTTTTTTGCTGCATAACCGCGATATTGTTCAGCGCATGGATGACTCTGTGCTGCGACAAAACGGCGAAATGCTGCGCCGCTCGCGGGGTTATGTGCCGGACGCGCTACCGCTGCCGTCGGGTTTTCACGATGTGCCGCCGATGCTGTGCCTGGGGGCGGATATGAAAAACACCTTCTGCCTGGTGCGCGATAGCCAGGCGGTATTGAGCCAGCATTTTGGCGACCTGACCGACGACGGCGTAGAAACTCAGTGGCAGCGGGCGCTGCGTTTGATGCAGGCGATTTACGACTTCACCCCACAGGCGGTGGTGTCGGATTTTCACGCAGGCTATCGTTCAAGCCAATGGGCCGCCGCTAGCGAATTACCGCAACAGCAGGTGTTGCATCATCATGCGCATATCGCCGCCTGTCTTGCCGAGCACAACTGGCCGCTTGATGGTGGCGAGGTGATTGCGATGGCGCTCGACGGTATTGGCATGGGCGAAAATGGCGCGCTATGGGGCGGTGAGTGTCTGCGCGTGAGCTATCGCGACTGCCAACATGTAGGCGGCCTGCCAGCGGTAGCGTTGCCAGGGGGCGACCTCGCGGCGCAGCAACCGTGGCGCAACCTGCTGGCGCAGTGTCTGGCGTTTGTCCCGAACTGGGCAGAATTTCCTGAAACCGCCGTGTTGCAACAGCACAATTGGCCGCTGCTGGCGAAAGCGATTGAGCGTGGGCTGAATAGCCCGCTGGCCTCATCGTGTGGGCGGTTGTTTGACGCAGTGGCCTGTGCGCTGGGCTGCGCGCCCGACTCGCTGAGCTACGAAGGCGAGGCGGCATGTCGGCTGGAAGCGCTGGCGGCAAG
>JBOFJM010000752.1:0-1550 GCA_051656825.1 Kluyvera sp. | reverse complement strand
ATGTGGCAACGCTCAGAACAGCGCACCACCACCGTATCCCCACCAAACAACGTCAAACTCGCCTTTACCATCACCAAAATACCCCGCTGCCATCAGTCAATACGCGTCCTGCGTCGAAATCCTGGGTGTGATATTGTTCACAAATCACTCATGGCATAACACCAAACCCCGTGTTGGCAGATGCTGATTTTGATCAACAAATTCTGTAACGCTTCAACAAAAATGACAATATCTGTGGATCCTTTCAGCTTGCGCGAGATTGCTGCGAGGAATAGCGCAGCGGTAAAACAATATCCTTTAAAACACGGTGGCGATGGTTGGCTGGCCTGATTTAGAAGGTCAGCACTTTGTCTGCTGCCAGCGTCCATTGCGCCAGCTCAACTAGCGTGCCAATTTCCACGCCGTCAATCAGCGGGAGGGCGCTGATACCGCGTCCGTCGGTGCAGGTTTTGCATAATTTAACCGGCACGCCCTGAGCGGTGAGGATTTCCAACATCTGCTGAATGTTGTAGCCCTCGGCAGGTTTTTGCCCACGTAGGCCCGCAGTGACGGCATCTGACATTAAAAATAGTTGTAGCTGTAGGTCGCTTTGCTGTTCGCGCAGGGCAATGGCCAGGCGCAGGCTATTAAACAGTGATTCACTGCCATAGGCAGCCCCATTGGCGATAATAACGATACGTTGCATCTGAACTCCTTTAAAGTTAAGCCACGAGATTCCAAGGGCATCCAACAAGTTGTTATGTCGGTGATTATACGCCGTCGCGCGCGAGATAAGTGTGGTGCTGGGCGTAAATAGCGCTCAGTGATACGTCATATAGATGACAATGTCACAAATGAGTATGACCGGTCGTGAGCGATAAGCCGAATCCTATTCAGTCTATTCCTGGAATACACCAATAGGGCTGAACGATGTCCACAAAGAAGTTACACTTATTATTCTGGGTAGGATATTTCTTACGTTAATGTGTTGTGGATGAGGTTTTGGGTGGTGTCTTTGCGTTTTTATTCGTCATTTATCCTGCTGTTAATGCTCGTTAGCGGCGGCGCACGTGCGCGGCAATCTTTCATCGACGAGGCGGAGCATCCGTTCGATGAGCAGTCCGACACTTTGCCAAATTTAGGCATTGCACTAGAAAATCAGGATGCCGAGAAACATTTTGCGCAGATGGTGAAGTCATTCGGTGAAGCCAGTATGACGGATAACGGCCTGGCCACCGGTGAGCAGGCGCGGCTGTTTGCGCTGACGCAACTGCGAGACAAGGTTAATGGCAAGATGAATCATCAGCTTGAGAGCTGGTTATCGCCGTGGGGGAAGACGCATATCGAGCTACGGGTGGACGGCGGAGGTAAGCTAACCGGTAGCAACGGTAGTTGGTTTATTCCGCTACAAGACAACGCGGACTATCTTAGCTGGAGCCAGTTTGGCGTTTCCCAGCAGAAAGAAGGGCTGGTGGGCAACCTGGGGCTGGGACAACGTTGGGTCGCAGGTCATTGGCTACTGGGTTACAACACCTTTTACGACAGCTTGCTGGAGGCGAGCCTTGACCGTG
>JBOFJM010000751.1:0-1827 GCA_051656825.1 Kluyvera sp. | reverse complement strand
ATCGGGATAGTGACCTGCTTGTGATAGCCCTGAGTGGTCAGCCCCGAAATATCAAACCGCGAGGGAACCGGCCAATGCCACTGCGCTTTTGCGCCATTTGCCCAGTTGATTTCAGGCGCAACGCCACCTTCCCCCGGCGAGCGCCAGTAGGTTTTCCATCCTGATTCCAGCTCAACCTGAAGCAGGCCGTTGATGTGGTCTTGGTTTTTTTCCGCCTGGAAACGAACCCTGGCGTGATCGTTCTGTGGGGAGGTCAGCCATCCTGTGTCTGCCGCATGAGCCATGCTCATAGCGGACAGCAACAGGAGAAGCAATCCCCTGAAAAGTGTCAGCATTTTTTTCTCCGTGAATAAGTAATTAATCGACCAGAAGGCGATTACTCATTCACGAAAAACGCAGTTTTGTAGATGGATTTTGAGTCTGGGGGGCCGTACGACCTCGTCGCGAAACGCGGCGCGGCGAAGCGGCGTGAACAGTTGCAATAAGGCGAGGAAGATGATGACGGCAGGTAACGCGCCATCAAAGAAAATGGGCTGCGCGCAGAATAAGGAGTTGGCGCTGAGCTGGCATGGCGATGGGCCATGAGCGGCGTCATCCGCTGTGGGTTGAGTGACGACCTGAGTCGTTTGCCCCGCCTGCTGAAGAAAATGGTGCAGATAGACCGCCCGTTGAGCAAGGCAGAGAGCCATAGCCAGGCAGGTCACTATCAAAAACCATTTACCGAGGAGCGGACGATTACGCATAACTAACCATAAAATTCAGGACATTCGCATCATAAACAATCTGTCCCTGTGTGCAAGCGCTTTTAATGTAATGTTTTGTCTACGGTATTTCCTCAATGTCAATAGAAAAAAGACGATTATGCATTAATGATTAGCGATACAACTATTTTTGCTAAGTCTATTTTTCATGAGCAGTCGGATTTTAAATGCTATAATTACGCAAGTTTTTGCACGATAATTAACGGATAAAGGGATTAATCGTTTTGTCACAGAAAAAATACATCACAGCAATTGCCATCATCATTGCACTCACGACATCACTATTCTCATTTATCTTTATTCATGAACTGCGTAGGGTACATGGGCTACATCGTTGAGAACGGCAAATCGGCGCTGTTTTATGAGGAGTTTATTAACCTTAAGATCTCCTCAGAGTTATCAAAGGAATTTTCCTATTCCACATCTCACAAAACGGAGCAGGACAAAGAGGTAGAGGCTGCCTGCCAACGCCTGGAACATGTCGGTGATATCTTCGGCCTGAACCTGACAGGCAAAACCACCCCGTTGCTGGACGGCACGCTACAGACGAAAAAACCGTCCTGTACCGGATGGGCAAATGATATTCCTGCGCTGGCGACAATCAATAAGACCTATAACTATGCATCAGGAAAATACAGTTTCTCCAACTACACTGGGCATATTTTCAACAACACTCACTATTACATCGACCTGGATAACAACTACATTTACATCAATAAACTGGTCGATAGCAACCATTACACATTTAACAACTGGTTAGTCGATAATAAACATGAAATAAACATTATTCATCGTGCGCACACTATTAAAATCGATGATGCGGCTCTCGATGACTTATTTAAGGGCGAAAGTATTACCTCTCATATTTACCGTGATGGTTATACCCACCAGAACATTATCAGTATGTTAACTCCGGTATATCGTAGCGGTGTAATGAAAGGTGTATTTTTAACCGATGTGAATATCAGCAATCTGGCATCCTCCTTCTTTACCGAAGATCGCCCATTCCTGTGGAAGTTTATTTCACTGTACGTAACCGACAAAGAAACCGGTGATCGAATCAACT
>JBOFJM010000750.1:0-4469 GCA_051656825.1 Kluyvera sp. | reverse complement strand
GGCGTGAATGAGTTTTTTTCGTCCATCGAGCGGTAGAATCATTGCCAGTTTGGGCGTACCGAAGCTATACATTAATTCGTCAGGAACGCGGGAGAAATCGTCCTTTTTTTCGACATATAAATAGGTTTGGTCACGTTTGGTACTACGATAAATTACACAAAACATACTTTTACTCTGAATTAGGCTTGCGGTTACTTGCTTGAATATATATGTGACTATAACATGCCTGATAGTCTTCGGAATATCACCGCATACCGAACGGTGATAAACAGCAAATTGAGTAAGGCCAGGATGTCAAACACGCCAATCGAACTTAAAGGCAGTAGCTTCACCCTATCTGTGGTTCATTTGCATGATGCAAAACCCGAGGTTATTCGTCAGGCGTTAGAGGACAAGGTTGCCCAGGCTCCGGCTTTTTTCCGCCATGCACCGGTGGTGGTCAACGTTAGTAACCTTGAAGAGTTTAGCCAGTGGCGAGCTATCCAGCAGGCTATTATGGCTGTCGGGCTACGTATTGTTGGCGTCAGTGGTTGTAAGAACCCGCAGTTTAAAGCAGCCATCGACCAATCGGGCCTTCCTTTACTGACTGAAGGTAAAGAAAAAGTTGCTCGCCCAGCGCCTGTAGCGCCACCTCCGCCCGCAGAACCTGCACCAATTGTTAGTCCGATCACAAAAACGCGAATGATTGATACGCCGGTACGTTCCGGTCAGCGCATTTATGCACCAAACTGTGATCTGATTGTTACAAGCCACGTCAGCGCGGGCGCTGAACTGATTGCCGACGGTAACATTCACGTGTACGGCATGATGCGGGGACGCGTACTGGCAGGAGCCGCTGGCGACCGGGAAGCACAAGTATTTTGTACCCACCTTGCGGCGGAACTGGTTTCCATCGCGGGGGAATATTGGCTGAGCGATCAGATCCCAGCCGAATTTTTTGGCAAAGCGGCGCGTTTGCGCTTAGACAGCAACGCTTTGACTATTCAACCGTTAAATTAATCCCTTTTAACAAGGAATTTCTATGGCACGCATTATTGTTGTAACTTCTGGTAAAGGGGGCGTGGGCAAAACCACCTCCAGCGCGGCCATCGCGACTGGTTTGGCGCAGAAGGGAAAGAAAACGGTCGTTATCGATTTTGATATCGGCCTGCGTAACCTTGACCTGATTATGGGCTGCGAACGTCGTGTAGTTTATGATTTTGTTAACGTTATCCAGGGCGATGCGACGCTGAATCAGGCGTTAATCAAAGATAAACGCACCGATAATCTGTTTATCCTTCCTGCTTCTCAGACCCGCGATAAAGATGCCCTGACCCGTGAAGGCGTCGAGAAAGTGCTCGACGAGCTGAAAAAAATGGAGTTCGATTTCGTTGTCTGCGACTCTCCTGCAGGTATCGAAACCGGCGCGCTGATGGCGCTCTATTTCGCTGACGAAGCCATTATCACCACCAACCCAGAAGTGTCGTCCGTACGTGACTCTGACCGTATTCTGGGCATCCTGGCGTCTAAATCACGCCGTGCGGAAAATGGTGAAGAACCGATTAAAGAGCACCTGCTGCTCACGCGCTACAACCCAGGGCGCGTGAACAAAGGCGACATGCTGAGCATGGAAGATGTGCTGGAAATCCTGCGCATTAAACTGGTCGGGGTTATCCCGGAAGATCAGTCTGTGCTGCGCGCCTCAAACCAGGGCGAGCCGGTTATTCTGGATACGGTGTCTGATGCAGGTAAAGCCTATGCCGACACCGTAGATCGTCTCCTGGGAGAAGAACGTCCTTTCCGCTTCATCGAAGAAGAGAAGAAAGGTTTCCTCAAACGCCTGTTCGGAGGATAAATCATGGCATTACTCGACTTTTTTCTCTCTCGGAAAAAGACTACCGCCAACATTGCTAAAGAACGTCTGCAAATCATTGTCGCGGAACGCCGCCGCAGCGATGCAGAACCGCACTATCTGCCGCAGTTACGGAAGGATATTCTGGAAGTGATTTGCAGATATGTGCAGATTGACCCAGAAATGGTCACTGTGCAGTTAGAGCAAAAAGACGGGGATATTTCGATTCTGGAACTCAACGTCACACTACCGGAAGCCGAAGAATCCAAATCCTGATTTTTGGTGGTGTAAAAAAAGGCGCTATTTCAGCGCCTTTTTTGCGTTTAACGCCAGGCTTATGTGCCTGAATGCCGGATGGCGGCGCAAGCTCCTTATCCGGCCTACAAACCATTACAAATGTTGGCGTACAAACCTGTAGGCCTGATAAGCGCAGCGCCATCAGGCACAATGGCGCTGATTGCCGGATGGCGGCGCAAGCGCCTTATCCGGCCTACAACGAACCATTGCAAATATTGGCATACAAACCCACGTAGGCCTGATAAGCGCAGCGCCATCAGGCACAATGGCGCTGATTGCCGGATGGCGGTGCAAGCGCCTTATCCGGCCTACAACGAACCATTGCAAATGTTGGCGTACAAACCCGCGTAGGCCTGATAAGTGCAGCGCCATCAGGCAGAACGGTGCTGGATTACCGTGGATATTGCGCTAACAGCGCATCTAAAGGCCCTGCCAGCAGTTCACCACGCCAGCCGGAGAGCATCTCCGGTGCGCTGGTTCGCGGCTTAAGCTGCCAGTGCCAGTTCAGCAACTGGTTGATTTGGCGACGGGATGCCAGCATCTCGGCGCTCACTTCATGCGCCTGCCCGACTTCCTGCACCAGCGCTTTAATCTCTTTAAACACTTTACGATAGCCCGGCATATCCATCAGGTTCAGCAGCGGCTCCGGCAGCTCATCTTCTGGCAGCGCCTGCGCTTTTGCCACCAGGCTCAACAGCGTTTTACCGTGGAAACGAATTTCACTGCCCGACAGCCCTAAGCTGTCCAGCTCACCGAGGCTACCAGGCATATAACGCGCCACGCTCCACAGGTGTTCCTCACGCACGACAAAATTCACCGCTAAATCGCGCTCACGCGCTTTACGCAAGCGCCAGTCTGCCAGCAGCTGTAAACACGCCAGTTGACGCGTGCGCAGCTGCCAGGCGTTGCTGATATCGCGCCAGGCGTCACGCGGGTCAGTCACTTCCTGACGACGTTGCTGCATCAGTTGGCATTCATCCAGCGCCGCCGCAAGGCGACCGGCCTGTTCGGTTTCCGCCATCAGTTTGTGCGCGATAGGCAGCAGATACCACACGTCTGCCGCCGCATAATCGCACTGGCGAGAAGTCAACGGGCGGGCTAACCAGTCGGTACGCGACTCACTTTTATCCAGTTCAACGCCGGAATACTCCGCAACCATCGCCGCAAAGCCCCATGACATCGGGCGACCACAGAATGCCGCCAGCACCTGAGTGTCAATTAACGGCTGTGGCATCGAGCCAAAAACGTTAAGGAACACTTCTAAATCTTCGCTGCCCGCATGGAGGTATTTGGTGATATTACGATCCTGGAAAATAGCCTGTAACGGTGACCAGTCGGTAATACCCAGAGGATCAATCAGCGCCGTGCGCTCTCCGTCGAACAGCTGGATAAGCCCCAACTGAGGATAGTAAGTGCGGGTGCGAACAAACTCGGTGTCCAGCGCGACGGCGGTGGTCTGGCGAACCGCGTCGCACAGGGTGGTGAGTTCGTCGTTGGTGGTGATCATCTGATAGTTCAAATCGTACTCTCTTAGATTGCGCCAAAAAAACGCCAGCTGAGCTGGCGTTTGGCATCATGACTCGTGACTTATGCCTTATTGTCCACTTTGCCACGGGCTTCGTCACGCAATTCTCGTCGTAAAATTTTACCGACGTTCGACTTCGGTAATTCTTTACGAAATTCAACCAGTTTCGGCACTTTATAGCCGGTTAACTGGCGGCGACAGAATGTCACCAGCGCTTCTTCGGTGAGGTTGGCGTCTTTTTTTTCACCACGAAAATCTTCACCGCTTCGCCACTATTGCCAGACGGTACGCCTACCGCTGCAACCTCCAGCACACCGGGATGCTGCATCACCACATCTTCGATTTCATTCGGATAGACATTAAAGCCGGAAACCAGAATCATATCTTTTTTGCGGTCAACAATGCGCAGAAAGCCTTCTTCATCCATCACCGCGATATCGCCGGTATGCAGCCAACCGTCTTTGATAATCTCGGCGGTAGCATCCGGGCGCTGCCAGTAGCCTTCCATCACCTGCGGGCCTCTCACGCACAGCTCACCCGGCTCTCCGGCGGCCACTTCGTTGTCGTCGTCATCCACCAGCTTCACGTCGGTTGATGGCACTGGCAGGCCAATGCTGCCGCTGTGATAGTCGATATCATGCGGGTTAACGCTCACCAGCGGCGAGCATTCGGTGAGGCCGTAGCCTTCCAGCAAATATTGGCCGGTGAGTTTCACCCAGCGATCGGCCACCGACTGGTTCACCGGCATCCCACCGCCTGCCGATAAATTCAGGGTCGAGAAGTCCAGTTGCTGGAAATCTTTATTATTTAGCAGCG
>JBOFJM010000749.1:0-2464 GCA_051656825.1 Kluyvera sp. | reverse complement strand
GCGCATGGCTGGCAGGTTCCATTGTTCTGGAAATTGTCGCTAATATTTTCCTCAAGTTTTCTGACGGCTTCCGCCGCAAGCTGTACGGCATTCTTTCGCTGGTCGCCGTACTGGCCGCGTTCAGCGCGCTGTCGCAAGCGGTGAAGGGCATCGACCTGTCGGTGGCCTACGCCATCTGGGGGGGATTCGGGGTTGCGGCGACATTAGCGGCAGGCTGGATCCTCTTCGGACAACGCCTCAATCACAAAGGTTGGATTGGTCTTGGCCTGCTGTTGGTCGGCATGGTAATGATAAAACTAGCCTGATGTGATCGCTGCCTGAGAAATCGGGCAGCGAAATTGCCCGGCTGTATTACGCTTGTAACAAAGGGTTGCCAAAGCGTATGCGAGGGTGGTTCATGTTTAATCCGTCACACTGGCGCAATATCGCCACGGCCAGAACGCTGTTTGTGATGATCTTTTTAGCAGGCATTGGCCTGATATTCTCTATTATTTCCTTGTTGTACCTCTCACAGCAGCTAATTAGCACCAAAACCAATGACATTGATGCCCATCGCTCGGCGCTTTCCGTGGAAGGGGCGATGCAAACGTCGATTAACCGCGTCTCGTCGCTGGTGATTGATAATGCCATTTGGGATGACGCCGTGCGTGAGGTTTATGCCCCAAAACTGGATACCACCTGGCTGTATAACACCTGGGGCGCGGGCTTTAAAATCAATAACCTCTACGACGGTACGTTCGTGCTGGACGAGCATTATCAGGTGCTGTGGGGATCTTTTCTTAGCGCGCCATTTAACGAACGTGACCTCAGTTTTTTTGGCGATGGCCTGCGGGCGTTGATTGCGAATAATGAAGATGCGCTGCGTCGCGGTAAAAATATTTACGCAGGTATTACTCGTACCCGTGAAGGTATCGCCTTTATCGGCATTGGCCTGATTCGCCCGATGGTGGGGCGTTTGCAGGTTTATGATGCCACCCGTCGCTATCTGGTGATTACCCGCCATATCAACCCGACGCTACTGCGTAATTTGGGCAACACCTTTCAGATTGAAAACCTCACCCTGGTCGATGCACCGCAAAATCAATACAACATTCCGGTGCGCACGTCGGGCGAACAAGTGGTGGGCTGGCTGAACTGGCAGCTTCGCCAGCCAGGCGCCGAAGCCGCGAGCGCTGCCTCGCCGCAAATCCGCCAAATTGTGTTACTGGCGGCAGGGCTGATTTTGCTGTTTATCATGCTCAGCAGCCTGGGGCTGTGGAAGCTGGCGCGCGGCGAACGGCAGGCGCGTGAAATTGCGCTGACCGACTGGCTGAGCCATCTGCCTAATCGTCGGGCGTTGATTGAGCAACTGGAGCGGATTAGCCTGCGTGGCGATCGGGAAGCGAAAACGGTGGTGTTTATCGATCTCGATGGTTTTAAGGATGTGAATGATATTTACGGTCATGATATCGGCGACCTTTTGATTATTCGCATCGCGGATATGTTGCGAACGCTGGTTCCTCGCGGCGGAATGCTGGCGCGGATGGGCGGCGATGAATTTGCCATGACCGTTGGCGGCGAACAATCTGAAGCGCGGGCGTCGGCATTCGCCGGACGCGTGCTGGACTACCTCAACGCACCAATTCGCATTGGTGAGAGAACGCTGCATATTAGCGCCAGCATTGGTATTGCCAGCGGGACATTGCAGGCAAGCTCCAGCTCTGAGCTGTTTCGCCAGGCGGATATCGCGATGTATCACTCTAAAATCACCGGCAAAGGGCGAATAACTCATTACGACGCTGAATTAAATAGCGTGCGGGAATATCAGTTGTCGATTGAAAGCGACATTCGCTATGGGCTGGAACACGATGAATTTGAGGTCTGGTATCAGCCCATTGTGTGTGCCCGTTCTCAGGTGATGATTGGTGTTGAAGCGCTGGTGCGCTGGCCGCGCTGTCAGAAAGGCGAGTTGATGCCTGATGCCTTTATCGCCATCGCCGAAACCAGCGGGCTGATTTACTCGCTCGGGCAGTTTGTGCTGGCGCGCGCCTGTCGGGATCTATTAGGCCACAACGATTTAAAGCTGTCGGTGAATATCTCGCCAGCACAGTTCCGCGACCCGGAGTTTGAAGACAAAGTCTCCAGCGTGTTGAAGTCATCGGGATTCCCGCCCGCACGCTTGCAGCTTGAAGTGACAGAAACCTACGTTCTGGAGAAACCGGAACGCGCGCGCGCGGCTATCGCCAACCTGAAAGCGCTGGGAACCGCCGTGGCGCTCGATGATTTTGGCACCGGATATTCAAGCATTGGCTATTTGCGCCGTTTTAACTTCGACACCATTAAAATTGATAAATCATTGGCGGGGCTGGTGGATAACGACGATCAGGCGGCGGCGCTAGTGGGTGGCACGATTCGTATCGCCAGCGCGTTGGGAATGACGGTGATTGCCGAAGGGGTAGAAACCGAAAAACAGATGAAGTTGCTG
>JBOFJM010000748.1:0-2754 GCA_051656825.1 Kluyvera sp. | reverse complement strand
ATACTCGCGTTGTTCCGCCCATGAGTGTGCAAACTGGCGGTAGCTGCGAACGCCGCTATGTGGGGATTTGTCCATAAATTGCTGAATAAAAGCATATTTTTCTGGTGGCGGGGTGTTGACGATATCCCGCTTTCGCGCGTCGGCGAAAGCTTCCGGGAGATAGTGATGGTAATCCGCCAGATGCAGTTTGAGATCCATCCCCCAGGTGTGTTCAGGAACCATCAATAGCGCATCAAGCGCCTCGGGGTAAGCGTGGATTTGCTGTTGGAGTTGCTTATTCAGGCGACGATAGCGGCTAACTTTACCTGGGTCTGTGGCGATGCCGTGATTCCAGGTGTCGCCAATTTCGGCGTCAATCACTGGCAATGTGTGGCGTATCGTTTCCAGGCGGGCGGCAAAGTCGTCGAGCGTTGAGGCGCTGACGAGGGCTTCGGGATAGCGTTGCTGATACTGGTCGATAAACCGCATAACGTCGCTAGCCGTCGGCGGCGAGCAGTTGTCTTCGGCATGACAAAAGACCAGCAGTTCGTCTAATTCCTCGCACCAGGTTTCGTTGCCGTAGCCGCCAAAGGAGTAGTTGACGATAAAACTCTGTTCGCCATATTTCCAGATGAAAAGTGGCGGTACGTCCGGTGGGCAGGAGGCGGCATTGACCCCCAGGTGCAGGTATTGAATATCGGCGTTTCTCAGCCAGGGGATGAGCGTCTGTGGATGGCCAGGCACATCGGTCATTTTTGCGGCGATAGTGCAGCGATGAAAACGCGCATCTAATGTTTGGCTGTAGGACAGACCATGCTGGAGTAATGCGGGCGTGAGCAATTCACTGTGTGTGGTAAAAGGCAGCCCGTGCCAGACAATATCACCCGCCGTAATTGCCTTGCATAGCCGCGCCTGGGAAGTGGCGTCGGCGCGTTGCAAGTAGCGATGAATAAGCCAGGAACCGCAGGTCCAGATAAAGTTCTTCTTTCCACTGCTATTGACCTGAGCGGCAAGGTCGATAACCGCAGGGATAAACTCATTAATGTATTTATTTTCAATGATATGTGCGTAGTCGGTAAAACCGATATCGAGATGCGTTTTATAGATGATATGGACGCGTTTCATTTTCACTCCCTGAATATCGGGTTAGTAATGAGCAGGGCTGTACGTGCGTCATTGACGCGTAAAAACGCAAACCGGCTGTCGGCGCAGCCGATCTCTTGGTTAATCCGGCCATTTTGGTTCGGTAGCTCGTGGATTTTGTTCTGCGTGTACAGCAGCACCTGATGATGCGGTTGCACGTCGAGCGCGATATGCAACCGTGATTCGTGGCTGGTTTCGCCTATACCGCTATCGCCAAGCGTAAATTGGTGTAGCTGAATGCGCGGGTCGCTTTGCATATAGCTACGTCCATGTGCGAGAGCAGACAGGATGTCCTGGCGTTGTTGACTGGCGCTATAGACCGAAACATAGGGCAGCGTTAGCGACTTCTCTTTATGGAAATCGCTGCCCGAAGTGACGGCGATGTGATGGCCGTTATGCAACTGCTGTAGCCAATACTGGAAGGTGACTTCGTTATTGGTTGTCGCCTCCCAGGGGCCATTCCACAGCTCCAGCCAGTCGTAGTCTATCAACGGTAACAGCCACGGGCAGTTGTCGCAGAAGGGGTGATTAATGCCTATCCGTGCGCCGTTGTACCGCGCTTCGGCTATTTTGTCGGCGATATCCGCATCTGTCGTGCTGGGGAGAAAGCTACGAATAGGCTGGGCGACCCCCAGAAGGTTGGCGTGCCCGCGCGTGGTGGTGAGTTCCATGCCTGGAATCAGGCTCAGCGGCGAATTAATGCCGTCGATCTCCCGGTTTTGTGAGGTGGTGTTGTGATCGGTGAAACAGAGAAAATCAAAGTTCAGGCCGTTAGCTCTTGAGATCAGAGACTCAACGCTCAGTTTGCCGTCGCTGTGCTCCGAATGCAGGTGAGTATCGCCTAACAGCCAGCGCGGGGTTTTACGCTGACGAACAATTTCAATGTGGATATGACAGACGTTGGTAACCCGGTGAAGGCCCAGCAGCACATATCCGCGCCCGTGAGGAATGGGCGCGCGCTGATAGCCCGGTGTGGCAAAGTTTTCGCTGATAACAATATGCTGGCGCGCACCTCCGCTCCAGCCAATCAGGCTATCACCTATTTGCAACCCCAGATCCACGACGTTACCTTCGGCAACACGGTAGCGAATCTCCAACTGTTCAATATCGCTGCCTATCTCAAACGGGATCTGCCGAAATTGCTTTTCTTCGTAAGGATGTACGACGCACTCAAGGTATTTTGTTGAGGTGTTTTCCATCAGGACTCCTCCAGATATTCTTTGCAATCTCCGGCAATCATCACGACCTCTGTGCCGTAGATAATTTGCCATCCGTTATCGCCCACATGCACGACGCCTTTGGCGCGGAGATTTTTCTTCCAGATCTCATCGCTTGCGACCAGCGCTGGGTTGGTTACTTCAACTCGTAGGCGCGAAATACAATTGTCAAAGTGTGCAATATTTTCTTTGCCGCCAAACGCCGCGATAATCTGTGTGGCAAATAGAACATCTTTGCTGATGTTGTCGCTGGCTCTATTTTTTACGTCCTGCTTGCTGAATAGTTTGACATCTTCTTCGGTTTGTTCATTTTCCTCTCTGCCTGGCGTCATGACGTTAAAATGAATAATTAAATAGCGAAAGGCGACGTAATAGATAACGAAAAATAGGGGGGTTAGCCACAGATATCCCCACA
>JBOFJM010000747.1:0-6641 GCA_051656825.1 Kluyvera sp. | reverse complement strand
ACGGGATTGCGTGGGATCCCGCCAAAGTGAAGCACGGGGATGCCGGCATGAACTGCGGCTATGACATGTGCAATGAACTACTCAATGAGAAGGTGAAGTTCAGCGCGCTGTTTGCTTTTAACGATGATATGGCGCTGGGCGCGTCGAAAGCGCTGCATCAGGCGGGGCTGCGAATTCCGCAGGATATTTCGCTGTTTGGCTTTGATGATGCCCCCAGCGCAAAATGGCTGGAGCCAGCGCTGTCAACGGTCTATCTGCCCATCGATAACATGATTATCACGGCTATCGACCAGGCCATTAAGCTGGCTAGCGGCGAGGAGATTGAAACTATCCCTCCGTTTACCGGCACGTTAGTGTTGCGCGACTCGGTGGCCACGGGGCCATATTTCAAATAATTTGCCGGATGGCGGCGCAAGCGCCTTATCCTGCCTACCAGAACAGACCCGCCTGGCAAACTGTAGGCCCGATAAGAGTAGCGCCATCGGGCACTGGCTCACACTAATTCAAGCGCTAACAATTCTTCAATGGTCTGGCGGCGGCGAATCAACCGCGCCACACCGTTATCAAACAGCACTTCCGGCAGCAACGGGCGGCTATTGTAATTCGACGACATCGACGCACCGTACGCTCCGGTATCATGCAGCACCAGATAATCTCCCGGCACGACCGCAGGCAGCAGCCGCGTTTCCACTTTGCCGCCCTCTTGCTGGGTAAAGACATCACCGGATTCACACAGCGGCCCTGCAACTACCGTTTCCAGCAACGGCTCCTGCGCCAACGCACGTCCATCGCCCGCCAGTACCGAGATATGGTGATAGCTGCCGTACATTGCCGGACGCATCAGGTCATTAAAACCGGCGTCAATCAACACAAAGTGGCGGCTGCCCATCTCTTTCACGCTGCGCACCTGCGCCACCAGCACACCCGCTTGCGCCACCAGAAAACGACCGGGTTCAATTTCCAGTTTTACGGCGTGACCCAAATGTTTAGCGATCTGCTCCCGCGCGGCATTCCACAGGCCAAAGTAATGATCGGTGTTGATCGACTCCTCTCCTTCGCGATACGGGATCGACAAACCACCGCCCGCTGAGATCGCCTCAAGATCCTGACCAAATTCAATCACCTGACGCACCATTGCGCCGCACACTTGTTCCAGATGACCATAGTCAACGCCAGAACCAATGTGCATATGAATCCCCACCAGTTTCAGTTTATAACGTTGGATCACCGCCAGCGCCGCCGGAAGGTCGCTATACCAGATGCCGTGTTTACTATTTTCGCCGCCGGTATTGGTTTTCTGGCTGTGCCCGTGGCCAAAGCCAGGGTTTACGCGCAGCCACACGCGATGCCCCGGCGACACCTGGCCGAGCTGTTCCAGCATATCCACCGATCCGGCATTCACCGGAATATGCAACTCACGCACTCTTGAGAGCGTCGCTTGATCAATCATATCGGCGGTAAAGACTATCTCGTCGCTGTTTGCGCCAGGCTCATAACCCGCCGCCAGCGCGCGCTCAATTTCACCTAACGAGACGGAATCCACCTTGACGCCCTGTTCGCGCATCAGGCGCAGAATATGAATATTCGAGCATGCCTTTTGCGCAAAACGCACCACGTCAAACTGGTTCAGCTGGGCAATTTGCGCGCGAATAATCTGCGCGTCATACACCCACACCGGGCAGCCAAATTCGGCAGGCAGGCGCAGCAGGTTTTCGGCGTTCAGGTCAGTATCAGTGCTGTTGAGTGGGCGTGGCATGGTGTACTCCGGTATCGGCATTTTTTTATGATTACGCCATAGCCCAAAAGGAATAAAAAATATCGTTTTATCGCGAGTCTATGCAAAAATGATATGGACTAGCTGATTCGAGGATCGCCCATGCCTGCCGTTAACCTGCGCCATATCGAAATCTTTCATGCCATTATGACGGCAGGCAACCTGACGGAAGCCGCGCGTATGCTGCACACCTCGCAGCCAACCGTGAGCCGTGAACTGGCGCGCTTTGAACAAGTGCTGGGGTTAAAGCTGTTTGAACGTAGCCGAGGCCGCCTGCATCCTACGGTGCAAGGGCTGCGTCTGTTTGAGGAAGTGCAGCGTTCCTGGTATGGCCTGGACAGAATTGTTAGCGCCGCCGAAAGCCTGCGCGAGTTCCGCCAGGGCGAGCTGTCGGTAGTCTGCCTGCCAGTATTTTCACAGTCATTTTTGCCAGCGCTACTGCAACCGTTTTTAAGCCGTTATCCGCAGGTTAACGTGCAGATTGTGCCGCAGGAATCCCCATTACTGGAGGAGTGGCTCTCCGCCCAGCGCCATGATTTAGGGCTAACGGAAACGCTGCATACGCCCGCCGGAACCGAGCGCACGGCACTGCTTACGCTCAATGAAGTGTGTGTGCTGCCGCAGGCGCATCCGCTGGCGGCGAAAACCGTACTAACGCCCGCAGATTTCCAGGGTGAAAACTATATCAGCCTGTCGCGCACCGACAGCTATCGCCAACTGCTGGACGCGCTGTTTAATGAGCATCAGGTTAAGCGGCGGATGGTGGTTGAAACACACAGCGCCGCATCTATTTGCGCGATGGTCAAAGCCGGTGTCGGCATTTCAGTGGTCAACCCACTGACGGCGCTGGATTACGCCCACAGCGGCGTGGCTATCCGCCGCTTTAGCATTGATGTGCCTTTTACCGTCAGCCTGATTCGCCCGCTTCATCGCCCAAGCTCGGCGCTGGTCGAGGCGTTTATCACTCACCTTCAATCCAGCCTGACGCGCATCACCACGCCGCTGGACGCGGTGCTCAATCGCGTTAAGAAAGCATAAACGCAACCGCATCTGACGCATGAATCGCGGTGGTATCAAAGACCGGTAACGGGCTTTGTTCCACCGGAACCAGCAGGCCAATCTCCGTACAACCGAAGATAACCCCTTGCGCGCCCTGCTCTGCCAGCGAGGCAATCACTTCCAGATAGTAATCACGAGATTCGGCACGAAATTCCCCCAGGCAGAGTTCGTCGAAAATAATCTGGTTAATCTTCTGGCGTTGTTCTTGCTCAGGAACCGGCGTGTTAATGCCAAACTCCTGCTGTAAGCGGCCACGGTAAAAATCCTGTTCCATGGTGTAGCGTGTGCCAAGCAGCGCAACGTTAGTCATCTTCTGCTGGCTAATCGCCCTGCCGGTGGCATCGGCAATATGCAGGAACGGCACGTCACAGGCGCTTTCAATCGCCGAGGCGACTTTGTGCATGGTGTTAGTACACAGCACAATTCCTTCTGCGCCCGCTTGCTGAAGCCCCACCGCCGCCTGTGCCAGAATCTCGCCCGCGCGCTGCCAGTCACCGCAAGACTGGCACAGTTCAATTTCATGGAAATCAACACTGTGCAGCAAAATTTGCGCCGAATGCAGGCCACCAAGCTGCTGTTTGATCCCTTCGTTGATCAACCGATAATAAGGAATGGTTGATTCCCAGCTCATACCACCCAACAGGCCTATCGTTTTCATCTTCTCTCCTTGTGTGTTGTTGTCGCTCCAGTGAAGCAAAGTTGTGATCAACTTTCCACTTCTCTGGCGATACGTTTCTTTTTGTTCGCTTCTGATATAAATTTAATAAAACATTGTTTCAACTTAATACGGGACAGCCGGATGTTTATTTTCCATAAAGAAACGACCCTTGAAGATCTGGGCAATGGCGTGACCCGTCGCATACTCGCACACGATGGCAAGATGATGGCGGTTGAAGTGAACTTTGAGCAAGGCGCAATTGGCCCGATGCACAACCATCCGCACGAACAGCTAACCTACGTGCTGTCCGGTGAATTTGAGTTCACTATCGGTGATGAAAAACATGTGGTGAGCGCGGGCGATACCCTGTACAAACAGCCGAATATTATGCACGGCTGCGTATGCCTGAAAGCCGGTACTCTGCTCGATACTTTTACACCAGTTCGTCAGGACTTCCTGAAAGCGTAATTATTTCCGCTGAATAAAAGCCCTCTTTTTTGAGGGCTTTTTTATTTCGTTTAACATACGAAATAAATTAGGTTGTTAATCATTTCAAGGATTAATTATTAGTTTTTTTCAGCCCATTTTAGCCTGTCAACTTCCATACCAGAAGCCTTTAAAACCGCCACTTCCCCGCTAAAAACGCCATCGCCGTCACTATAATGAAACATCGTTTCGACTCCGATCACACTTTCATGATTAATCGAATGACGCAGAAACAAATAGCAATAAAATAAATTTAAAACGGCGTTTTATAAAATGATTGTCATAAAACATGAAGTTTTAAAACGTGACAGCACCGAGCAATGGATTAAAGCGAAAATTTTTGAATTACATCGACTTACAGGGAAAGGCTTCATGACTGACACCAAGCTAAGACTTTGATTCTCTGGCGCTAAATGCGCGAGGGATACGACAAACACCCATCCGTTTGACACACTTGTTTGCCAGGTAGGTATGTATGAATGAAAACAGAATGCTGGGATTGGCCTGGATATCGCCCTATATAATCGGGCTGATAATCTTCACGGCCTTCCCGTTCGTTTCATCTTTCTTCCTCAGTTTTACTGAGTATGACTTGATGAGCCCGCCGGTTTTTAACGGCATTGAAAACTATCGCTACATGTTTACAGAAGACGCGCTTTTCTGGAAATCAATGGGCGTAACGTTTGCCTACGTATTTTTAACCATCCCATTAAAACTGGCATTTGCTTTAGGGATTGCGTTTGTACTTAACTTTAAATTACGCGGTATTGGTTTTTTCCGCACGGCTTACTATATTCCCTCGATCCTCGGAAGCTCCGTGGCTATTGCCGTTTTATGGCGCGCACTGTTCGCCATCGATGGCCTGTTAAACAGCTTTATCGGCGTATTTGGTTTAGACCCGGTTAACTGGCTGGGCGAGCCGTCTCTGGCGCTGATGTCCGTTACCCTGTTGCGCGTTTGGCAGTTCGGTTCTGCGATGGTTATCTTCCTCGCTGCACTGCAAAACGTCCCGCAGTCTCAGTATGAAGCCGCGATGATCGACGGCGCGTCCAAATGGCAGATGTTTATGAAAGTCACCGTGCCACTGATTACGCCGGTCATTTTCTTCAACTTCATCATGCAAACCACTCAGGCCTTCCAGGAATTTACCGGCCCGTACGTCATTACCGGCGGTGGCCCAACCTATTCAACGTACCTGTTCTCGCTCTACATCTACGATACGGCGTTCAAGTACTTCGATATGGGTTATGGCGCGGCGCTAGCGTGGGTCCTGTTCCTGGTCGTTGCGGTCTTCGCCGCCATCGCCTTTAAGTCTTCAAAATACTGGGTGTTCTACTCCGCCGATAAGGGAGGCAAAAATGGCTGATATTCAACAACTCTCTGAAGCAAGAAGCATCGCTGAACGTGAGGTGGCCCGCACCCTTAGACGCGAAAAGATCAACGCATGGATTCGTTACACCATCCTGCTGATTGTTGGCCTGTTGATGCTCTACCCGCTGGCGTGGATGTTCTCGGCGTCGTTCAAACCGAACCACGAGATCTTCACCACGCTGAGCCTGTGGCCCGCACACGCCACCTGGGATGGTTTTATTAACGGTTGGAAAACCGGTACGGAATACACCTTCGGTCACTACATGCTGAACACCTTCAAGTATTTGATTCCGAAAGTGATTCTGACCATTACTTCCTCCACCATCGTGGCGTATGGCTTTGCCCGCTTTGAGATTCCATGGAAGAAATTCTGGTTCGCAACGCTCATCACCACCATGCTGCTGCCGAGCACCGTACTGCTGATTCCTCAGTACCTGATGTTCCGCGAAATGGGCATGTTAAACAGCTATATGCCGCTGTACCTGCCGCTGGCATTCGCCACGCAAGGGTTCTTCGTCTTTATGCTGATTCAGTTCCTGCGCGGCGTACCGCGTGACATGGAAGAAGCGGCGCAGATTGACGGCTGTAACTCCATCCAGGTGCTGTGGTATGTGGTCGTGCCGATTCTGAAGCCGGCGATTATCTCCGTCGCCCTGTTCCAGTTCATGTGGTCTATGAACGACTTTATCGGCCCGCTTATCTACGTCTATAGCGTTGATAAATATCCGATTGCACTGGCTCTTAAAATGTCCATCGACGTCACCGAAGGTGCGCCGTGGAACGAAATTCTGGCAATGGCGAGCATCTCCATTCTGCCATCTATCATTGTGTTCTTCCTGGCACAGCGCTACTTCGTGCAGGGCGTGACCAGCAGCGGAATTAAAGGTTAAGAGGGATATATCATGGCTGAAGTTATTTTCAACAAACTGGAAAAAGTGTACTCCAACGGCTTCAAAGCGGTACATGGTATCGACCTTTCAATCGCAGAAGGGGAATTCATGGTGATTGTCGGGCCATCCGGCTGCGCCAAATCCACCACCCTGCGTATGCTGGCGGGCCTGGAAACCATCAGCGGCGGTGAAGTGCGAATCGGTGACAAAATCGTCAACAACCTCGCGCCAAAAGAGCGTGGGATTGCAATGGTGTTCCAGAACTATGCGCTGTACCCGCACATGACCGTGCGTGAGAACCTGGCGTTCGGCCTGAAGCTGAGCAAACTGCCAAAAGATCAGATTGACGCTCAGGTTAACGAAGCCGCCAAAATTCTGGAGCTGGAAGACCTGCTCGACCGCC
>JBOFJM010000746.1:0-3119 GCA_051656825.1 Kluyvera sp. | reverse complement strand
GCGGTCTTCCAGCATTCTGATAACGCGCAGGATTTCAAGTTTCTGCTCGCTCTCCGGCGCTGCCGCTCCCAGGTCTTTCACCAGACCATTGAGCAGAGAGGGCAGATAGCGCTGCTCCAGAAGTTGAATATACGTCTGCTCCACATACGGCCCGACGCGTCGCCCCTGATACAGGCCCATATCCGCCAGCCGGCTGCGATCGCCCCAGTTACCGTAGGCCAGCGTGGCGTCACGTACTGGGTTGAGTAACGGCAGTTGCAGGTCGCCCTGATTATCCGTTCCCTGCGGCGGCGCTATCGCCATAAAGGCTTCCGCCTGTTTTAGTACCCGGATACCAGAGGCATAGTTGCTATTGTAATAATGGTGCCAACCAGTGATTAACAGTAATGCCGCCACTCCGCCGGTGGCGGAAAAGGCCGTCAGACGACGACGGCTATTCATCAGCCAGGTTCGGCTTTCTCCGGCCAGATTGGGTTCCGCCAATAGCGCCAAAGGAAACAAATTCCGGGTGAAGTAAGGCGCGGTATCGACCAGTGGCCAGGCGGTCAGGGAACTGTTGCCCAGTTGATACTGACGGGCGGCAGACTGCATAAAAATATCGTCAATCTGGCCGCGCTGTAGGGAGGATGTCAGGTATACACCGCGAAGCATGACGTCCATATTCTCACCGTCCAGCAGGCCATCCAGCAGGGCGGTAAGCGGTTCGCCGCCTCCCTGTATCTGGCGGGCAAAACTGAACAAAGACGCGCGGGCGTGAGTCTGTGCCAGCATCAGGTCTGGCAGGGCTTGATTTATCCGCTCACCCCAGGCTCGCCAGAAGGTGTTTAGTTCGCTGTGCCAGTCCTCATTTTCATGAGCACGGTGGGTGAAGGTGACACCGAGAATACGGTCGCGTTCCTTTTTATCCAGAGCCTGAAACAGGGCGGCAAAACCGTGGAGTAGATCCAGTTTTGTTAGCACGATATACACCGGCAACTGGCAATGAAGATGCTGGCGCACGTCCTGTAAGCGGCTGCGTAATGTTTGTAGCAGATGTTCGCGACGATGTTTATCGGCCGTCAGCAGGTCAGGTAAATCGAGGGTTAAAATAATGCCGTTCAGTGGTTGGCGAGCGCGTTTTTGCACAAACCAACCCAGCGCATGTTCCCATAGCCGACGGTACAGCAGATTATCTGACTGTTCACAGAATGTGCCCTCGGTGTCAAAAATAACCGCCTGTTTACCTACATGAGGTGTGAGGCTCAAACGTTGCTCTGCGCCGCGTGTAGCCTCTGGGGTATAAATAATGTCGGCCGGAAAACCCTCACGTAGTAGGGATGTTTTACCGCTGCCCAACGGGCCTATAACTATGTACCACGGTAGCTGCCACAGATAACGCCGGTTGTCGAGATGGCGTTGCAGGCGTAACAGCCAACGATCGAGATAACGCTGTTGAGCATTCAGCTCGGCGCTGAGTGGGTCCAGCGTTTCCTCGCGCAGCTGCTTTTGTTGGCGTTCCAGTTGTTGCAGTCGTTTCATGACTCTGGCCGTCAGCCACGCCAGAGCAATAAATCCCCACACCGCCGTGGCCAACCAACGGCGGGTCAGCGACTCAAGCCAGCGCTCGTCGTACAGCGTCCACGTTGAGCCTTTCCACCAGATCCACACCAGCAGAAAAATCCACGCCACGGCCAGTAACCAGGCGGCAGAAACCTTAAACCGGGGCATGGCCGGCCTGAGCATCGCTCCCAGGCCGGAAAAAATACGGGGTGTCGGTAATCTGAACACAAAAGCTCCTGTTTTCTTTTATTATTCTGCCGTGAATCTTTGTTCAATCTGCTCAAGTAAAGAGGGTTCCCAGTCGGTCAGCATCATGCGTAAGCCTGCTCTGAACAGCACCCGATACTGTTGCTGCGCAAGCTGTACCATTCCGGCCTCTTCCGTTAATTGCGCAGCAAGATACTGACGATGGAAATTGTCGCGGGGGCCGCATTCCGGCAGCGTGTCCAGGCAACGTAAGGCGGCTTCCAGCCCTTGTGTACTGAAACATGCTCTGACCGTCAGGGCTTCTTCAGTGGTCTGTATTACGGTTGTAGCGTGGATTATGGGGGTGGCTAGCCACTGTTTTGTCTGCGCCGACATGAACGGTGTGTGGTCATGAAATAACAGGTCAGCGAGCTGTGGTAGGCGTTCGATAAAACAAGCCGCTTCGTCTCGGATAGCTTCTGCCGTGCGCTTATAACCCAAATTCAGTGCGGTCTGCGCGGAAAGGTAGTGGCCGTCGAACCAGTATGGAGCCAGTAATATGCTGGTCTCTATTTGTTGCCACAACGTCATATCCGCACAGGCAAGCCTGGATTGATAATCCGCCACACGATCGGCGGAGACAGCCGCCAGTAAGGTACGCCCATCAAGCCCAGCCTGAGGCGTGCTGGTGATGGTTTGCCAGAGCGCATAACGGCGCAGACGCCAGCCCTGTGGCGACGCTGGCTGGCGTTCGCAAAGAATAGCGGCGACCTTCAACAAGGTGTCGCGCCAGGCTGTGTCATCGTGGGTGTCGATATTTATTTGTGGTGCGGGGATATTTTCGGCAACCAGGCTTTGCCTGAGCATGTTATCTGTTGCGTCCGTGCTGGTAGGGAGCGCCAGGTCTGGAACTCTTGTCGGCTCAGCCTTAACAAAAGCTCGCCGGTACAGGGCTGACAGATCATCGGTGGCCTGAATCAGTTCTGAGGCATCATGCGTCTGCCAGCACAGCTCCAGTTTCGCCAGTTCACTGAGCAGCGCATCACGCTGAACGGTGGTCGCGTTTTCAGCAAAGTCTGCCACTCCGGGTTCAAAGCGTTTTATTATCTGGCTGGCAATGCGTTTTTTATATATCGCGTTCTGCGGCGCAGCCGCTATCCAGAAATGTTCCACGTAAAGCGCCAACAAACGAACCGCCAGCTGCGGGTTGCCAGCATGTTGCAACGTACGTAGCAGATGGGCCAGCAGGCGAAAATCCTTGCTTTCCGAAGCCAGAAGCATAAGCCCCCGACGCTGGATTTCCAGGATATCAAGCTGGTTGTGCGTCAGTGAACCCAGCTTAACGATTTCGCCATCAATGTATTCCCAGTCTGGGTTATCGTCTTTAAGTGCAG
>JBOFJM010000745.1:0-1957 GCA_051656825.1 Kluyvera sp. | reverse complement strand
GAAGATGAGCGAGAAGGGCGAGTTCATGCAGGTGAGCGAGTATAATGCGCGCCTGTGGGTGAACCTGACCGACTATCTGGATACGGGCCTGTTCCTTGACCACCGTATCGCGCGCCGGATGCTGGGCCAAATGAGCCAGGGGAAAGACTTCCTGAACCTGTTCTCCTATACCGGCAGCGCCAGTGTTCATGCGGGTCTGGGCGGTGCACGTTCAACCACCACGGTGGATATGTCCCGTACTTATCTGGAATGGGCGGAACGTAACCTGCGCCTGAATGGCTTAACCGGCCGCTCACATCGCCTGATGCAGGCGGATGTACTGGCGTGGCTGCGCGACACTGACGAGCAGTTCGACGTTATCTTTATCGATCCACCAACCTTCTCGAACTCAAAACGCATGGACGATGCGTTTGATGTTCAGCGCGATCATCTGCGTCTGATGAAGGATTTGAAACGTCTGCTGCGTAAAGGCGGCACTATCATGTTCTCCAATAACAAACGCTGTTTCCGTATGGATCACGACGGCCTGGCTGAACTGGGACTGAAAGCACAAGATATTACCCAAAAAACACAGTCGCAGGATTTTGCCCGTAACCGTCAGATCCACAACTGCTGGCTGATTACCGCAGCCTGAAAGGAATAAAGAATGTCATTAATTAGTATGCACGGTGCCTGGCTGTCGTTCAGCGATGCACCACTTCTCGATAATGCCGAATTGCATATCGAGGATAACGAACGTGTCTGCCTGGTAGGGCGCAACGGCGCGGGCAAATCGACGTTGATGAAGATCCTCAACCGTGAGCAGGGTCTGGACGACGGTCGCATCATTTATGAACAAGATTTAGTTGTCGCGCGCTTGCAGCAGGATCCGCCGCGTAACGTGCAGGGCAGCGTGTACGATTTTGTTGCTGAAGGTATTGAAGAACAAGCGGTTTATCTCAAACGCTACCACGATATCTCACACCTGGTGATTACCGATCCTAGCGATAAAAACCTGCAAGAGCTGGCGAAAGTGCAGGAACAACTGGATCACCACGGCCTGTGGCAGTTGGAAAACCGCATTAACGAAGTGCTGGATCAACTCGGGTTAGATCCTAATACCGAGCTGGCGTCGCTCTCCGGTGGTTGGCTGCGTAAAGCGGCGTTGGGCCGTGCGCTGGTGAGTGCACCGCGCGTGCTGCTGCTTGATGAACCGACCAACCACCTGGATATCGAAACGATCGACTGGCTGGAGGGCTTCCTGAAGTCCTTCAAAGGCACGATTATTTTTATCTCCCACGACCGTTCATTCATCCGCAATATGGCAACCCGTATTGTCGATCTCGATCGTGGCAAGCTGGTGACTTATCCGGGCAACTACGATCAGTATCTGCTGGAGAAAGAAGAAGCACTGCGCGTTGAAGAACTGCAAAACGCCGAGTTCGATCGTAAGCTGGCGCAGGAAGAAGTATGGATTCGTCAGGGTATTAAAGCGCGTCGTACCCGTAACGAAGGCCGCGTACGTGCGCTGAAAGCGATGCGTAATGAACGCAGCGCCCGCCGCGAAGTGATGGGCAGCGCCAAAATGCAGGTCGAAGAAGCTTCCCGCTCCGGTAAAATTGTCTTTGAAATGGAAGACGTGAATTACCAGGTTGACGGCAAAGTGCTGGTGAAAGACTTCTCCGCGCAGGTACAGCGCGGCGATAAAATTGCGCTGATTGGCCCGAACGGTTGCGGTAAAACGACGTTGCTGAAACTGATGCTGGGTCAACTGCAAGCCGATAGCGGGCGTATTCACGTCGGGACTAAGCTGGAAGTTGCCTACTTTGACCAACACCGTGCGGAGCTGGATCCGGACAAAACGGTTATGGATAACCTGGCGGAAGGCAAGCAGGAAGTGATGGTGAACGGTAAGCCACGCCATGTGCTGGGCTACCTACAAGACTTTTTGTTCCATCCGAAACGTGCGATGACGCCA
>JBOFJM010000744.1:0-1836 GCA_051656825.1 Kluyvera sp. | reverse complement strand
ACGCAAATCGCCACGTTTTCGTTGCGATAGCGCGAGTGCACAAAGCTGATTTGCAGGTTGGTATTATTACTGGTCAGTACATCGACAAAATTGACCTGCTGGCCGCAGATAATCTGCGTTAACCGCTGACGATCTTCGTGCGTCAGCATGTTGAGATA
The DNA here is from genome assembly GCA_051656825.1 of Kluyvera sp. Lineage (GTDB taxonomy): Bacteria > Pseudomonadota > Gammaproteobacteria > Enterobacterales > Enterobacteriaceae > Kluyvera. The sequence goes on along the minus strand of JBOFJM010000744.1, from coordinate 1,678 downwards.
ATTGTGCGCCAGTTCATTACTGAGAATATTTGTGCCGTCCTGGGTTCGCAGAATGCAAATCCCGACCGGCGCAGAGGCGACAATTTTACGGTTAAACTGTTCGTGTTCTTCGAGGCGTAATGCGTCCGATTCAGCAGGAAGGAAAATCCGCCGTTCGTACATCCGCGCCATGGTAAACAGCGCAACCCCCGTCACCAGGTTCAGCAATAGCGCGTTCAGTACCAACATCCGAATGCGCTCAAGCACGGCATCCAACGGCACGGAATAGGCAATACTGAGCGACGACGGCGACAAGGTTTTCTTCAGCACCAGCTCGCGATAACCGGCGGTATAGCCAAACCATAGCCGCTCCTGCAAGCCACGCGAGCTGATATGCAACTTACTGTCCGGCCCCGCCAGTGACATTAACGTGTTGCCGTTATCATCCAGAATTGATACCCCCATCGGCATACTGCCTGGGGTAAAGAAGTTTTCCATGCGGATGGTTTGTTCCACGCCCAGCATCGCCTGGAGGCGGTTAGCAAGGTAAACCGGCGTGAGGGCGTAGAAATACCCCACGCTATTGCGTGGCCCTTCGCCCACCCAGAACAGATTACCGCCACGCTCATCCTGCGGCGCATTGCGATAAGCCATAATGCGCTCGTGCAGCGCGTTTAACGCTTCGCTGCGTTCAACCGGCATTTCGCGCAGGCCAAAATTCGCCATGCATAGATTTTCACTGCCGATTAAAAATACGCGGTTAAGGTCATAGGCGGCGGAAAAATTCTCTCGCCAGTAGCGCAAGAACCACGCCAGTGATTCCAGCGGGCCACACCAGGTGGTATCTAACGCCCCGCAGTCAGAATCGGCAAATAACGGCTCAAAGTCGGGTATTTCCGCGCTGTCTTTTTCCGAGCCAACGGGAAATACACCGTTGTTGGCGGTAAGCCGATTTTCAGCAATGTACTTCAGCTCCTTAATCACATCGGAGGTTCGCTGGAAGTAACGCTGCGCCTGATCGGAGTTAAGGTTAAATTCGAGACGAATTTCCGACTCTTTCTGATGCAGGGCATTCACAATATAGAAAACGGAAATCAGCGCGATAAGCAGCCAAAGCAACAGCGCCAGCGCCAGCGCTCGGAACAGGTAGCGTGAAACTTTCAGCGTCGTGCGAAAGGAGACAAGATATTTCAAAGTGGCGAAACTCCGCCGTCAAAGGCTAACGGGATGTGGTTAAGGTAGCGGGAAAAGCCTTTAGCCGCAATGTTAATGAAAAAAGGGCCGGTTTTCACCGGCCCTTTTATTGACGTTATCAAACGAATTACTCGTCTGCTTCGTCCGCTACATCGTCGTCGCTCTCGGTTTCTGGCGCGATTTCATCGTCGCCTTCCGCCACGCTACCGTCGATAGCATCCAGTTCTTCATCATCAACTGGCTCGGCAACACGTTGCAGGCCCACCACGTTTTCGTCTTCCGCAGTACGGATGAGGATAACGCCCTGGGTGTTACGGCCAACCACGCTGACTTCAGATACACGCGTACGCACCAGCGTACCAGCATCGGTGATCATCATGATCTGGTCGCTATCTTCAACCTGCACCGCGCCGACAACGGAACCGTTGCGCTCGGTAACTTTAATCGAGATAACACCCTGCGTTGCACGGGATTTGGTCGGATATTCTTCCGCCGCCGTACGTTT
>JBOFJM010000743.1:0-1849 GCA_051656825.1 Kluyvera sp. | reverse complement strand
AAGCGCTATTTAAAACACGCATCTGGCTTAACGTCGCCAGGTTGCCCAACTCTTCTTCCAGCATGTCCGGCTCGCCCGCTTTAAGGCGCGAGAGCGTTATCTGCATTTTTCCGGCTGCCGTAGCCTCTTCGACGGGGCTGTTATCCACCACGCTCAGCCGGGTATTGGCTGCTGGCGGTACGCTTTCGCCTTTCGCTTCCAGCGCCAGTTGGCGCAGAGCATTGCAGATGTATTCGAAGCTGGCAGCGTCCGGTTCGGTGGAGCTTTTATAGGCGTCGAGCTGTTCCTGCATAATATCTTTGGTTTCCAAAAACAGGTTGATAATATCGGTGCTAAGCTGCATTTCACCCCGACGGGCTTCATCCAGCAAGTTCTCCATCAGGTGCGTGGTTTCCTGAAGAACGGTAAAACCAAACGTCCCTGCCCCGCCTTTAATCGAGTGTGCCGCGCGAAATATCGCATTCAGCTGTTCAGCGTCAGGGTCGTCAACCACCAGATCCAGCAAGTGCTGTTCCATATCGGCCAGCAGTTCGTCGGCCTCATCAAAAAAGGTTTGATAAAAATCGCTGATATCCATGCTCACGCTATCACCTCAAGTCGGGTTGTGGCGGCGTAGAACCAGCCGCTGCTGAAGAGGTATTCGGCGACTGTAATACGCTTAAAGGTTCATTCTGGCTCTCGGCATTCTCATGGAGAATGGCCTGTTCAGCCTGGCTGTTCAGCACCAGCAGGCTGATGCGACGGTTAATCGCATCGGAGCCGCCGTGCTCTGAAAGGCGCATCGAGTTAGACATCCCGACAACGCGCAAAACTTTTCCATCATCCAGCCCACCGGCAACCAGCTCGCGACGCGACGCATTCGCGCGATCCGCCGACAGTTCCCAGTTGCTGTAACCCCGCTCGCCGGTGGCGTAAGGGTAGTCATCGGTGTGACCAGACAGGCTGATTTTGTTAGGAATTTCATTTAATACAGGGGCAATACCGCGCAAAATATCACGCATATACGGCTCCACTTCGGCACTGCCGGTTTTAAACATCGGGCGGTTTTGGCTATCGATAATCTGGATACGTAAGCCTTCCTGCACGAGGTCAATCTTCAGGTGCGGGCGCAGTGCACGCAGTTTTGGGTCGGCCTCAATCAGTTGGTCAAGCTCACCGCGAATACGCTTGAGGCGGTTAGTCTCCATGCGCTTTTTCAGATCCTCAATGGTCGGCTGTTTACGCACTTCACCTTGTTGCTGAGTGACATCATCGCCGCCGCCAGGAATCAGGCTATCGCTGTTCGCCATCCGCTGACCGCCGGTAATCGCGGTCGCCAGCGGCGTACGGAAGTATTCCGCAATCTGGATCAACTCTTTCGGGCTAGAAATCGAGATGAGCCACATCACCAGGAAGAACGCCATCATTGCCGTCATAAAGTCGGCATAGGCAATCTTCCACGATCCGTGAGCGCTTCCGTGCGATTTATGCTTGCGCCGTTTAACAACGACAATAGGATGCGATTGATTTTTCATGCGTCCTCGGTGGTCGTTTGCTGCTGCCCGGATGGGTTACGCACCGCGCGGACATGTTCTTCCAGTTCGACAAACGAAGGACGCTCGCTGGTGTACAGCGTTTTACGGCCAAATTCGACGGCAATCGGCGGGGCGTAGCCATTAAGATTCGATAACAAAGTAATCTTGACGCACTGCATCATTTTGGTGGTTTCGGCGCTTTTTTGGCGTAACACGCTCGCCAGCGGTGAAACAAAGCCGTATGCCAGCAAAATCCCGAGGAATGTCCCCACCATCGCGTGGGCAATCAGCGCCCCAAGCTCCGCCGCCGGGCGGTCAGCAGACCCCAGCGCATG
>JBOFJM010000742.1:0-4290 GCA_051656825.1 Kluyvera sp. | reverse complement strand
ACCTGGAACTGCAACAGAGTAACCAGAATCAGGTAGATTCCAGCAGTATCTTCAATGGTATTGAAGGGGCGGAAATGAGCAATAAAGGCCAGGAAAAAGGCGTTGTCGTTAACAACGTTAAAGCTGGTTCTCCTGCCGCTCAAATTGGCCTGAAGAAAGGGGATGTCATTGTTGGGGCGAACCAGCAGGCAGTGAAAAACATTGCTGAGCTGCGCAAAATCCTCGACAGCAAGCCGTCAGTGCTGGCGCTGAATATTCAGCGTGGTGATAGCTCTATCTACCTGCTGATGCAGTAATCGTGTGACCTTACCCTTTCCCCAGGCGGGGAAAGGGTTTCTCCCGCCGTAAGATAAAGCTCTCCACAACGCCATAGATGGCTACTGCGCTTAGTGCATAGGCACATCGCCTGGCGAGATAAATTCTGTAGTCTTGATAAACAACGCCGCCAGCAGACAAAAAAGCCGGGTGGCGGCTTTGCCTTACCCGGCTTACGAATGTATCCACGCGCGGTTATTTACGCGTTAGTTTTTCCAGATCGGCTTCAATTTCGCTGATCTTGTTGGTGACGACGCTTTCCAGATGGCGCAGATCGTCGAGGATCTTACGTTTCAGGTCAACTTCTGTGCGATCGCGCTGGCAGAGTTGATCAAGTTCATCAATCACATAACGCAGATTCGGGCTGATTTCCTGTACTTCTTTAAAGCCCTGACCTACGCCGTCAGCGACAATAGTTTTACGCTGGCGTGGGTATTTGAACTTCACGCTCTTGGCGAAAAACTCACCCTTATCCTTTTGGAAATAGATTTTCAGGATATCGTTATTGGCTTCCTGCCGGAGGCTGTAACGATCGATTTCATCAGGATTGGTAATGCCCAAACTTTTCAGATTGTCGTACATAGCGGTATCCCCGATCTAATTTAACTATTGAATAATTAACGAAAAAATCTATTTCCGCCAGCCTGTGAATAAAAAAAAGCGGGGTTGCCCCCGCTTTTTTGCATCTTGTTAGTCGATGGTGCGCAACAGCTCGTTGATGCCCACTTTGCCACGGGTTTTGGCGTCAACTTTCTTCACGATGACCGCACAGTACAGGCTGTATTTACCATCTTTCGACGGCAGGTTGCCGGAAACGACTACAGAGCCTGCCGGAACGCGACCGTAGAAGACTTCGCCAGTTTCGCGATCGTAGATTTTGGTGCTCTGGCCCAGGTAAACGCCCATCGAGATGACGGAGCCTTCTTCAACGATAACGCCTTCAACGACTTCAGAACGCGCGCCGATAAAGCAGTTGTCTTCGATGATGGTTGGGTTCGCCTGTAATGGCTCCAGAACGCCACCGATACCAACGCCGCCGGACAGGTGAACGTTTTTACCAATCTGTGCACAGGAACCCACGGTAGCCCATGTGTCTACCATCGTGCCTTCATCAACGTAAGCGCCGATATTGACGTAGGACGGCATCAGTACGGTGTTACGGGCAATGAATGCACCCTGACGAACAGCCGCAGGCGGAACCACGCGGAAACCTTCTTTCTGGAAACGCGCTTCATCGTAGTCGGCGAATTTCATTGGCACTTTATCGAAGTAGCGGCTTTCCGCACCGTCGATAACCTGGTTATCGTTAATACGGAAAGAGAGCAGAACCGCTTTCTTCAGCCATTGGTGAGTAACCCACTGACCGTCAATCTTTTCAGCGACACGCAGCGCACCGGAATCCAGCAGAGAAATAACCTGATTCACCGCCTCGCGAGTTACGGTATCCACATTGGCCGGAGTAATGTCGGCGCGACGCTCAAAAGCGGACTCAATAACGTTCTGTAATTGCTGCATTGTTAACTCTTTCCATTCACTTAAAAAAATTCGTTACCCTTTATCGTTTGGATTGAGGGCTGCTGTCAACCGTTGTTGCACTTCTTGTTGTAGCTCATTATTAAGGGCACGTCGGTCGGCGGTGGCGATTATAAATAAATCTTCTACTCGTTCACCAATTGTCGTAATTCTCGCCCCGTGGAGCGAAATGCCGAGGTCTGCGAACACCTGGCCTACGCGGGCGAGCAGGCCGGGTTGATCGAGTGCGATTAGCTCAAGAAATGAGCGCCTGTCGGTATGCGTCGGCAAGAAATTCACCTCAGTATCGACCGAGAAGTGACGTAATTTTGCCGCCTGACGACGTGGCTGCGGCGGCTGCCAACTGCGTTGGGTAATGGCTTGCTCAAGACCTGAACGGATAACTTCATGGCGATCGCCGGAGAGCGGGCTTCCATCTGGCTCCAGCACAATAAAGGAGTCCATTGCCATGCCGTCGCGGGTGGTGAAAATTTGCGCGTCATGAACGCTGAGGTTACGACGGTCAAGCTCGGCGCAGACGGCGGCGAACAGATATGGCCTGTCCGGGCTCCAGATAAAGATCTCCGTCCCCCCGCGCGTTGCCTGTGGGCTAAGCAGGATCATTGGCTGCGCCAGATCGTGCTTGAGCAGGTGGCGGGCGTGCCAGGCGAGCTGGTTTGGCGTGTGGCGGACAAAATAGTTGGCGCGACAGCGGTTCCAGATCTGGTGCAGCGCCTCCTCATTAATATTGTCCATGCGCAGCAATGCCAGCGCCTGCATCTGGTGGTGGCGTACGCGCTCGCGCATGTCTGGGGTGTTCTGCATCCCACGGCGAAGCTGTTTTTCGGTGGCGAAGTACAGTTCGCGCAGCAGACTCTGCTTCCAGCTATTCCATAGCGTTTCGTTGGTGGCGCAGATATCCGCTACGGTCAGGCACACCAGGAAGCGCAAACGGTGCTCGGTCTGCACCTCTTCGGCGAACTGCTTGATCACCTCCGGGTCTTGAATATCGCGGCGCTGAGCAGTGACGGACATCAAGAGATGCTGGCGTACCAGCCAGGCGACTAACTGCGTTTCGCGCGAGTTTAGCCCGTGTAGCTCGGCGAATTTGAGCACGTCTTGCGCACCCAGAATCGAGTGATCGCCGCCGCGCCCTTTGGCGATATCGTGGAACAGCGCGGCAATCAGAATCAGCTCTGGATGATTCAAGCGCGGCCATAAATCGACGCACAGCGGGTGGCGTGGACGCGTCTCCTCGTGGGCAAAACTCTCCAGCTTGAGCATCACGCGAATAGTGTGTTCATCCACGGTGTAGGCGTGGAACAGGTCGAACTGCATTTGCCCCACAATGTATGACCACTGCGGCATGTATGCCCACAGCACGCTGTGGCGGTGCATGGGCAGCAGGCCACGGCTGACGGCACCCTGGTGGCGAAGCATACTCAGAAACAGCTCACGCGCTTCCGGGATATAGCACAGCGGTTGGCTGAGATGACGTCGGGCATGGCGCAAATGGCGCAGCGTGGTGGAGTAAATGCCGGTAATGCTGCTGTTGCGCACCATGATGTGGAACATGCGCAGAATCGCCTGTGGCTCGCGGATAAACAGGGTGTCGTCCCGCAGGTCGATAAGCGTGCCGCGCAACTGGAAATCATCGTCAATCGCCCGGGGTTTCTCATCTTCGGTGAGCGCGAGAATGGCTTCATCAAATAGCTGCAACAGCATGTGATTCAGCTCGCTGACCCGTCGGGTGACGCGGTAGAAATCCTTCATCATGTGTTCGATGGGCTGATTGCCTTCACCGGCATATTTCAGCCGTTGGGCAACGCTTAGCTGACGGTCGAACAGCAGACGGTTGTCATAACGGGTCAGTTCAAGGTGCAGTGCAAAGCGAATCCGCCACAGCAGATGCAGACACTCATTTAGCTCGTTACGTTCGGCCCCGGTAAGAAAACCAAAACTGACCATTTCATCAAGCGACGTTGCACCAAAGTGGCGACGCGCAACCCATTGAATAGTGTGAATATCGCGTAGGCCGCCGGGGCTGCTTTTGATGTCCGGCTCCAGATTATAACTGGTGCCGTGATAGCGCTGGTGGCGCGCTTCTTGCTCTTCCACTTTGGCGGGGAAAAAAGTTTCTGACGGCCAAAAGCCTTCGCTGAATATATTCTTTTGCAACTCAAGAAACAGCGCCACGTCGCCAATCAGTAGACGTGATTCAATCAGGTTAGTGGCAACGGTTAAGTCCGATAGTCCTTCGAGCAGGCACTCTTCGAGCGTGCGCACACTGTGGCCGACTTCTAGTTTGAGATCCCACAGTAGGGTTAGCAACTCACCAATTTTTTGCGCCTGTTCATCGGATAGTTTTTGGCGGCTTAAAATAAGCAGGTCAACGTCTGAAAGCGGATGTAGCTCTCCGCGTCCGTAGCCACCAACCGCCACCAGAGCGGCATCTTCGACATC
>JBOFJM010000741.1:0-2495 GCA_051656825.1 Kluyvera sp. | reverse complement strand
GTCAGCGGATAAACATTCACCATTCGGCCAATGTCATAATCAGCATCCTGCTGCTTAATCACATCCTTTCCATAGGTAGACATATTGCTGCCTGGAAGTATGGTGCAACCACTCATCAAGCTTAGCGACACCAATAATGGCATCAATTTTAGTTTGGATTTCATCATTGATTATTTATCACTTTGGCAGAGAATTATCCTGTGCGAATTAAATTAATCCGTACTATTTGATTACCCGAACATTCACCATGCATTTTATTTATGATGAATATAAATGGCATATATCCTAAAAAAGACTGGATTCATCCGCAGGCTATTGACAGAATAATCGAGGCTTTGCGTCACACCGTCAGGCACGCTACCGCCCTTGGCCTTTAGCCACTAATTCACCTTAAAATCATATCGTTACAATCATCCCGCACCACATTCAAGCGGTTCAGAGAATATTCCTGGATATATCCATGACGAGTTTATTTCTCACGCATGATTATTTTATGACACACGTCTAATAACTATTTCATTGAGTACCGGGAGAATTGTTGCAGCTAAGTGAATAGCAGGCAAGGTTAGCTCAGCTTAAAAAATACTTTTAAGAATAACATTAAGATTAAATACAGAGAGGTTTTTAGGAATTTCTTTATATTGACATATTAGGGTGATTATTCGCGCATCAGAAAAAGATAATAATAAATAACAGGGTTTATACGGTTATTATTTTCAGGATAACCATGATTTTTATCCTGATAAATCACAGGCAAACGTTGCATTTTGCCGCCGCTTTATCCATGATCAATTCGTCATATAACATAAGGTTTTAACCAACGTATGGAATGGATTGCCGATCCGTCTATTTGGGCGGGACTCGTGACGCTGGTCGTCATTGAGCTGGTTCTCGGAATTGATAATTTGGTGTTTATCGCCATCCTGGCAGAAAAGCTGCCACCGGCTGAGCGCGACCGAGCGCGCGTAACGGGGCTGATTCTGGCGATGCTGATGCGTCTGCTGTTGCTGGCCTCAATTTCCTAGCTGGTCACCTTAACGTCCCCACTGTTTAGTGTTCGTCAGTTTACCTTCAGCGCCCGCGACCTGATTATGCTGGTCGGCGGTTTCTTCTTGCTGTTTAAGGCAACGGTAGAGCTTAACGAGCGGCTGGAAGGCAAAGATAGCAATACCCCCAGCCAGCGGCGTGGCGCGCGTTTCTGGGGCGTTGTCGCACAGATTGTGGTGCTGGACGCGGTGTTCTCACTGGATTCCGTGATTACGGCGGTCGGCATGGTCGATCATTTGGCCGTGATGATGGCGGCGGTGATTATTGCTATCAGCCTGATGCTGCTCGCCAGCAAGGCGCTGACTCGCTTTGTGAATAGCCACCCGACTATCGTCATTTTGTGCCTGAGCTTCCTGCTGATGATCGGTTTCAGCCTGGTGGCGGAAGGGTTTGGTGTGCTTATCCCGAAAGGGTATCTGTACGCCGCCATCGGCTTCTCGGTGATGATTGAGGCGCTAAACCAGTTGGCTATCTTTAACCGCCGTCGCTTCCTGACCGCGAACCAGTCGCTGCGTAGCCGCACCACCGAAGCGGTGATGCGCTTGTTAAGCGGTAAGAAAGAAGACGCGGAGCTGGACGCTGGCACGGCGTCGCTGTTGGTCGATCATGACTCCCAACAAATCTTCAACCCGCAAGAGCGGCAGATGATTGAGCGGGTGCTCAACCTGAATCAGCGCACGGTCAGCAGCATCATGACCTCGCGCCACGATATTGAGCACATCGACCTGAGCGCACCGGAAAGCGAAGTTCGCGCGTTGCTGGAGAAAAACCAGCATACCCGTTTAGTGGTGACGGGCGGTGACGACGAAGAAGACTTACTGGGCGTGGTGCATGTTATTGACCTGCTGCAACAGTCGCTGCGCGGTGAGCCGCTGGATTTGCGCGTGTTGATCCGCCAGCCGCTGGTGTTCCCGGAAGCGCTGCCGCTGTTGTCAGCGCTGGAGCAGTTCCGTAACGCAAGGACTCACTTTGCTTTCGTGGTGGATGAGTTTGGCTCTGTGGAAGGGGTGGTAACGTTAAGCGACGTCACCGAAACCATTGCCGGTAACTTGCCTAACGAAGCAGAAGAAATTGACGCCCGCCACGACATTCAGCATAACGCCGATGGCAGTTGGACGGCGAACGGCCATATGCCGCTGGAAGATTTAGTACAGTATGTGCCGCTGCCGCTGGATGAAAAGCGCGAGTATCACACTATTGCGGGGCTATTGATGGAGCACTTACAGCGCATTCCTGGTGCTGGTGAAGAGGTGGATTGGCCCGTGGACGCTGAAAACCTTGCAGGTTGAGAGCCATCGAGTGCAGAAAGTGCAGATTATTCCGCCGCCGCAAACGGAACTGGATTACGAAGTGTAGCCAGCAAAAAGCCCGGCATCGCGTTGATGCCGGGCTTTTTTTAAGCGCTCTACTGTTTGTCCAACAACTGTTTAACTTCTTTGCCAGACTCG
>JBOFJM010000740.1:0-1809 GCA_051656825.1 Kluyvera sp. | reverse complement strand
CCAACGGCAGCAGCTTACGTTTAATCGAATCAATCAGTTGCGCATGGTCACCACGCGGGAAATCGCTGCGCCCTACGCCACCTTTAAACAGTACATCACCTGAAATCAACAGCCGCGCTGATTCATCAAAAAAGACCACGTGGCCTGGTGTATGCCCGGGGCAATGAAGCACCTGCAATTTAACGTTGCCGACACTCACGGTGTCGCCTTCATTCAACCAACGGTCCGGCGTTAGCGGCTGGCAATCCTCAAGACCGAACATCCGGCTTTGCGCCGACAGCCCCTGCAACCAAAACTCATCTTCTTTTTCCGGCCCGATAATTGGCACACCATAATGCTGTGCCAGTTCCGCCGCCGCCCCAACATGGTCAAGATGACCATGGGTCAGCAAAATTTGCTGTAACGTCACACCCGCTTCCACGACCTGCTGTTTGATGGTTTCAGCATCACCACCTGGATCGACCAACGCCGCCAGCTTAGTTTGCTCACACCAGATCAATGAACAGTTCTGCGCGAAGGCAGTGACCGGAATGATACGATAGTTCATGTTGCTCCTGTTTATACTCTAAATGCTCGCCATCATGCTGATTTATCACTAAATCAGCACTGTGTTGGGCGTAGAGTTACCAGTGCCTTACCGGCCCGGTATCAATATGCACAAAGTTGCTACGTGGGTAATATCCTACACCACCTGCGCGCAGAGATAACGCAGCTTTGCGTATATTACTTAATGAAACACCTTCAATATGGAAATCCATTGCCTGACCCTTGGTGTGATAACTCTTTTTAGCTACCCCACTGCTGTGCGCTCTCAGCTCATTATTGGTATCAACAGAACGATAACCAGAAATCAATTGCACAGGTTTGCTCGTCCCTAATAACCCCTGAAGGCGATAGAGTTGATCAAACAATGACGGATCAATACTCTTTATTTTATTCGCGCGATAATCCCGGAAAAAATGGTTTAGTTTTGCTAATTCATCCTGAATATAGCCTCGGCCGTCAAAAAACTCGGCTTTTATCAACTCACCCGTATGTAAATTACTCAACGTTAAAATACGCGGGCGTGGGGTCGAGAGGGTAGCAAATGCAGGCGTAGGCAAGATGGCCGCTGCGCCCAGCGCAACACCACCTAATGCCAGCAATTTGCGGCGATTAGCGTCAAATTTGTCCATGATAATCAGGTCTACAGTAAGTAAAGGTGATCGAAATATATGCACTTCTGGCGCACGTAAAGCACCTTACCGGTCATCAAAGCCAGCGTCAAGGCGGCCCCCCGCGCAGACTCGCAGGCCCCGAGCAACCAGGACCTACATGTCTACTTTTTATTCGACCACAACATTACCTGAACTACTTCATTTATCTGATTAATTGTTCCGCTTTTGACAAAATTTGTGCACCGGATCGCGCGGTCACATCATAATTGTAAATATCTGTTCGATATTGTGTCTGGCCGTCAGCGCCGACAAAGGCGGTGAGGTAATAGAGATTAACCGGAATATTCTGCCGGATATTAACGTAACGCGTATTCCCCTCTTTCAGCGCATCGGAAATTCGCGCATCATTCCAGCCCGCATCCTGCAACAGCATATTCGCTAAATCGGAGGCCTTATTAACACGCACACATCCTGAACTTAATGCCCGCGCATCTTTCTGGAACAAATTATGATTCGGCGTATCGTGCAGATAAATCGCATCTGAACTCGGCATATTAAATTTATAACGCCCTAAGGAGTTATGTGCGCCAGGCGCTTGCTGGAAACGGAACGGTAAATTGGACGGGGTAATCGTTGACCAATCAACCTGCCA
>JBOFJM010000739.1:0-5558 GCA_051656825.1 Kluyvera sp. | reverse complement strand
GATCAGGTTTTTACCCTGAACGTTCGCTTCACGGAAGGCTGGGTCAGTGGCTTCCCAGTCGTTCTGTTGTGCCACGGAGTAAGCCACGTTAGTGTCGAAATAGAAGCTCTTATCGCCCTCTTTCCACACTTCCTGGCCTAATTTAATTTCAGCGTAGGTTTCACATTCGTTACCGAGACGGTATTTACTTTGAGCACCGGTTGCCTGGAAGCATTGCTGCTCGCCGCCGCTGTCTGTCCAGCCGATACCGGAACGTGCGTAACCATGAAAATCAACGGCCATTGCCTGAGCAGACATAATGCCTGCTGCGACGGCAACCGCCACGGGAAGTTTGCGCAGAGTAATCATCATTAGATCTCCTGAGATCATTGCTTTTCTTTAAACATTCCGCCCTTTGTGCCGCCTTATCGCTGGCGGCGTGAGAGTTTCCTGCTTTGTTTTGTTATGGGACTCTTAAACGCCTGGTTCTTTATGCAACCGACGACATGCCGTGCCATCCTCACGGAACAGATGGCAACGCTCTGGCGGCAAACCGATAGCGAATGTGGCACCCTCTTCTACCAACACCACGTCGTTCTGGCGGTACACCAGGTTTTGACGGATGGCGGGGATCTGGATATGAATTTGCGTTTCATGGCCAAGCTGCTCGACAACATGCACCTCGCCTTCCAGCGTCACATCAGCGATGTGGCTAGGCAGCAGGTGTTCTGGGCGAATACCCAGCGACATGTTGGCACCAACCTGTACGTTGTTACTTTCAACCGGTAGCCAGATTTGCTGGCGGTTAGGCAGCTCAACCTGTACCTGATCGATGGCGGTCGCCGTCACTTTTATCGGCAGGAAATTCATCTTCGGCGAACCAATAAAGCCCGCCACAAAGCGGTCAGCCGGATAGTGATACAGCTCCAGAGGTTTACCCACCTGCGCCACGCGACCGGCATCCAGCACCACGATTTTGTCAGCCAGCGTCATGGCTTCGACCTGGTCGTGAGTGACGTAAATCATCGTGCGACCCAGACGTTTGTGCAGGCGGGAAATTTCAATACGCATCTGGACGCGCAGTGCGGCGTCCAGGTTAGAAAGGGGTTCATCCAGCAGGAATACGCGCGGCTCCGCCACCAGCGTGCGCCCAATCGCCACGCGTTGGCGTTGGCCACCGGAAAGCGCTTTCGGCTTACGTTCCAACAGATGTGCTAGTTGTAAAACCTCAGCAACCTGGTTGACGCGCTGGTTAATCAGCTCTTTTTTCGCGCCCGCCAGCTTCAAACCGAACGACATGTTCTCGGCAACCGAGAGGTGCGGGTACAGCGCGTAAGACTGAAAGACCATCCCGACGCCACGTTCGGCGGGCGGAATATCGTTCATGCGGGTGTCACCAATCATCAGGTCACCGCTGGTGATGGTTTCAAGGCCAGCTATCATGCGCAGCAACGTAGATTTACCGCAGCCAGATGGCCCGACAAACACCACGAACTCCCCTTCCTGGATATCGAGGTTGATATCTTTTGATACCACCACATCGCCCCAGGCTTTCGTTACATTGCGCAGCTGTACGTTTGCCATGCCCTTCTCCCTCGTTACAACCCGTCACCAACAGAAACATTCAAGATGGCCTGACTATGCAACATCCATAACTGTGGCGAATCCTCCACCCCCCTTGTTTTTTATGGGGGAGGAGACGGGAGGATGAGAAAGTAAGCTCTGCCCCCGCTCGCAGGAGGGCGGGACTAAAATCGTGATGTGAGCGACAAAAAACGCCTCATTATTGTGTGCTTAAGCCCCCATAACGGCATTTTTTGTTATGGAGATCACACTAATAGCCTATAGGGCGTAGACCTCAGGAGGATGGAAAGGGGTTGCTAAAAAAGGAAACTCATCAACGTTAAACCACCTCTGTGTATCCACGAGTACATCACCAAGAAAGGACGGGATATATGAAAATCAAAACTGGCGCTCGCATCCTCGCGCTGTCCGCATTGACCACGATGATGTTTTCCGCCTCTGCGCTGGCAAAAATCGAAGAGGGAAAGCTGGTTATCTGGATTAACGGCGACAAGGGCTATAACGGCCTGGCCGAGGTAGGTAAGAAATTCGAGAAAGATACCGGCATTAAAGTCACCATCGAGCACCCGGACAAACTGGAAGAAAAATTCCCGCAGGTTGCAGCCACCGGCGACGGCCCGGACATCATCTTCTGGGCGCATGACCGTTTTGGCGGCTACGCACAGTCTGGCCTGCTGGCGGAAGTCACCCCAGATAAAGCGTTCCAGGACAAACTTTACCCGTTCACCTGGGATGCCGTGCGTTACAACGGCAAGCTGATTGCATACCCGATCGCGGTTGAAGCGCTGTCGCTGATTTACAACAAAGACCTCGTCCCTAACCCGCCAAAAACCTGGGAAGAAATTCCGGCGCTGGATAAAGAACTGAAAGCGAAAGGTAAATCGGCGCTGATGTTCAACCTGCAAGAGCCGTACTTCACCTGGCCGCTGATTGCTGCCGACGGCGGTTATGCCTTCAAGTTTGAAAACGGCAAGTATGACGTTAAAGACGTTGGCGTAGATAACGCAGGCGCGAAAGCGGGTCTGACCTTCCTGGTTGACCTTATCAAAAACAAACACATGAACGCGGATACCGATTATTCCATCGCCGAAGCAGCCTTTAACAAAGGCGACACCGCGATGACCATCAACGGTCCGTGGGCGTGGAGCAACATCGATAAGAGCAAAGTGAACTACGGCGTCGCGCTGCTGCCAACCTTCAAAGGCAAGCCGTCTAAACCGTTCGTAGGCGTGCTGAGCGCGGGTATCAACGCCGCCAGCCCGAACAAAGAGCTGGCGAAAGAGTTCCTCGAAAACTACCTGCTGACCGATCAGGGTCTGGATGACGTCAACAAGGACAAGCCGCTGGGCGCCGTCGCACTGAAATCCTTCCAGGACAAGTTAGCGAAAGATCCACGCATCGCTGCCACGATGGATAACGCCCAGAAAGGCGAAATCATGCCGAACATCCCGCAGATGGCCGCATTCTGGTACGCCACCCGTACCGCCGTCATCAACGCGGCTAACGGCCGTCAAACCGTTGATGCCGCGCTGAAAGATGCACAGGGCCGTATCACCAAGTAATGCTGTAGCACACGTGCCGGATGGCGGCATAAATGCCTTATCCGGCCTACAACTCACCGTAGGCCGGACAAGCGCAGCGCCATCAGGCACGCTGACCAACAGGTTTTCATTGTTGTTGAGGATTGAACCCCATGGATGTCATTAAAAAGAAACACTGGTGGCAAAGCGACCGGCTTAAATGGTCAGTGATAGGTCTGCTTGGGCTGCTGGTCGGTTACCTTGTTGTTTTAATGTACGCACAAGGGGAGTATCTGTTCGCCATCATGACGCTGATTTTAAGCTCGGCTGGCCTCTATATTTTCGCCAATCGTAAAGCCTACGCCTGGCGCTATGTTTATCCTGGCATGGCTGGAATGGGGCTGTTTGTCCTGTTCCCGCTGGTGTGTACCATCGCCATTGCCTTTACCAACTACAGCAGCACCAACCAGCTCACCTTCGAACGCGCCCAGCAGGTGCTGATGGACCGCTCCTACCAGGCGGGTAAAACCTATAACTTCAGCCTGTTCCCGGCGGGTACGGAGTGGCAACTGGCCCTCACCGACGGCGAAAACGGTAAAAATTATCTCTCGGAAGCGTTTAACATCGGCGGCGAGCAGAAGCTCATGCTGAAAGAGGCCGACGCCCTGCCAACCGGCGAGCGCGCGGCTTTGCGAGTCATCACCCAAAATCGCCAGGCGCTTAACCAACTGACCGCCGTTTTGCCGGATGAAAGTAAAGTCACCATGAGCTCGCTGCGCCAGTTCTCCGGCACGCAGCCACTGTATGCGCTGGCGGAAGACGGCACGCTGACCAACAATCAAAGCGGCGTGAAATACCGCCCGAACAGCGAGATTGGCTACTATCAGGCGATCAACGCCGATGGGCATTGGGGCGATGAAAAGCTCAGCCCAGGCTATACCGTTAGCATCGGCTGGGACAACTTCACCCGCGTCTTTACCGACGAAGGCATCCAGAAACCGTTCTTCGCTATCTTCGTCTGGACGGTGGTGTTCTCGGTACTCACCGTTATCTTAACCGTGGCAGTCGGGATGGTTTTGGCCTGCCTGGTGCAGTGGGAATCCCTGAAAGGCAAAGCGATTTACCGCGTGCTGCTGATTCTGCCGTACGCCGTGCCGTCGTTTATCTCGATTCTGATTTTCAAAGGCTTGTTCAACCAAAGCTTTGGTGAAATCAACATGATGCTGAGCGCGCTGTTCGGTATCAAACCTGCGTGGTTCAGCGACCCGCTCACCGCCCGTTCGATGATTATCATCGTCAACACCTGGCTCGGTTATCCGTACATGATGATCCTGTGCATGGGGCTGCTAAAAGCCATTCCTGATGACCTGTACGAAGCCTCGGCAATGGACGGCGCAGGCCCGTTCCAGAACATCTTCAAGATTACCCTGCCGCTGCTGATTAAGCCGCTAACGCCGCTGATGATTGCCAGCTTCGCCTTTAACTTTAACAACTTTGTGCTGATTCAGTTGTTGACCAACGGCGGCCCAGACCGGCTTGGAACCACCACGCCTGCCGGTTATACCGACCTGCTCGTCAGCTACACCTACCGTATCGCCTTTGAAGGCGGCGGCGGGCAGGACTTTGGCCTGGCGGCGGCAATTGCCACGCTGATCTTCCTGCTGGTGGGCGCACTGGCTATCGTAAACCTGAAAGCCACGCGCATGAAGTTTGATTAAGCCTGGGGCAGAGCTAAGGAGCAAAGAAAAATATGGCTATGGTACAACCCAAATCGCAGAAACTGCGCCTCTTTACCACGCACCTTCTGCTGCTGATTTTTATTGCGGCGATTATGTTCCCGCTGCTGATGGTTATCGCTATTTCACTGCGTGAAGGTAACTTCGCAACCGGTAGTTTAATTCCGGAAAATATCTCCTGGGAGCACTGGAAGCTGGCACTGGGCTTTAGCGTCGAACACGCCGATGGTCGCGTGACGCCGCCGCCGTTCCCGGTGCTACTGTGGCTGTGGAACTCGATAAAAATCGCTGGAATTACGGCTATCGGTATCGTCACTCTTTCAACAACCTGTGCCTACGCCTTTGCCCGTATGCGTTTCCCCGGCAAAGCCACACTGCTAAAAGGGATGCTGATTTTCCAGATGTTCCCGGCGGTTCTGTCGCTGGTGGCGCTGTACGCGTTGTTTGACCGTCTTGGTCAGTACATTCCGTTTATCGGCCTGAACACTCATGGCGGGGTTATCTTCGCCTACCTCGGCGGGATTGCGCTGCACGTCTGGACGATTAAAGGCTATTTCGAAACGATCGACAGTTCGCTGGAAGAAGCGGCCGCGCTGGATGGCGCCACGCCTTGGCAGGCGTTCCGCCTGGTGTTGTTACCGCTCTCCGTACCGATTCTGGCGGTGGTCTTTATCCTGTCGTTTATCGCCGCTATTACCGAAGTCCCGGTTGCGTCGCTGCTGTTGCGCGACGTTAACAG
>JBOFJM010000738.1:0-19804 GCA_051656825.1 Kluyvera sp. | reverse complement strand
AGCAGTGCCAGCGAGTCGAGTCAATCTGTCAGATGGAGCCGGGAACGCTAATGCCGCTACTCATCGACATGACCAACGAAAGCTGGCTATTTGACGGATGGCTTGCGCCACGTTTGGCGCAGAGGGCGACTTCTCAGCGTTTGTACAATCGGCTATTACAGCATCTGGATGCGCTGTTCTTGCAGATGCCCGATGCCTGTTTTAACGATGAAGATCAGCGAGAACAAATCCTTACTGTACTGCGTGGTATGAAAGGAGATCGGGTTATCACCTGATTCCTCACCTGCGCCATATCTGGAACTCTGTAACCAGATGGAAGCGGAGGTAGTATGGCGTTAGACAAAGTTACAGAACTCAACATTCTGTTGTTTATGCAGTTAGCCGATCTGCCCGCAAGGCCAGTCTCCGCCGAGATGTACTGGCAGGGAGAGCGGTTTCAAACCTGGCTGACATGGCGGGGGGGCCGAATTCACATTAGCCAGTGTATGCCGCTGGAGCCATTTGATGACACTCTGTTACTGCTGGCGCTTAGTCGTTGGCAGCCCGCCTACTTTTCCGGTATCCCACAACGTATTTTTCAGCTTCGCCGCAGCCTGGCGATAGTGTGTTGCCCAGACGCCGATAGCGCAGCGGAACTATGGCTGCGAGTGCATCGCCGTCAGCAAGCCTTCCTGGAGTCGCTATGCAAAACTCAGTGGTGAAAAGCATGAGTACGCGGGGCCTCCAGCGGGCGCTCGCAGTCTGTGCCGGGCGGCAGGACATTATACTGGCGGTGGTACTGTTAATTGCCATCGTGATGATGATCCTGCCGTTGCCGACGTTTATGGTCGATATCCTCATCGCCGTCAACGTCGCGTTTTCGGTTATTTTGCTACTGATTGCCATCTATATTAATGAACCACTGGACCTGTCTGTTTTCCCTTCTCTGCTGCTGATTACCACGCTGTACCGTCTGTCATTAACCATCAGTACTTCGCGACTAGTTTTGCTACAACACGACGCGGGAAATATCGTCGATGCCTTCGGCCATTTTGTGGTTGGCGGCAACCTGACGGTCGGGCTGGTTATCTTTACCATCATCACCATTATCCAGTTTATCGTCATCACCAAAGGGACTGAGCGTGTCGCCGAAGTGAGCGCCCGTTTCTCTCTCGACGGTATGCCCGGTAAGCAAATGAGTATTGATGGCGACCTCCGGGCCGGGGTGATTGATGCGGTACAAGCACGCCATCAACGCGAGCAGGTGCAGCAGGAGAGTCGTTTTCTTGGGGCAATGGATGGCGCGATGAAGTTTGTCAAAGGTGATGCCATTGCCGGAATTATTGTCGTTCTGGTCAACATTATCGGTGGCATCATCATTGCCGTGGTGCAGTACGACATGCCGCTGGGCGAGGCGGTACAAACCTATAGCGTGCTGTCGATAGGCGACGGGCTGTGTGGTCAGATTCCTTCCCTGCTTATCTCCCTGAGCGCCGGGATAATCGTAACGCGCGTCCCTGGCGAGAAAAAACAGAACCTTGCCAGCGAATTAACCGCACAGCTTGGCCGACAGCCGCAGGCGCTGCTGCTTACCGCCGCCATCTTGCTGCTGTTTGCCCTGATCCCCGGCTTCCCATTTCTTGATTTCTCTGTTTTGGCGGTGTTTACCGCACTGCCATTTTTTTTCTTCTGGCGTCGCTCCAGACTCCCGCAAAACGATGCTGCGCTTGCGGATGAGCAGGGTGAAGAGATGATGCAACCTGGAGCACGCCCATTAACGCTAAATGTGATGCCGTCGCTGAATACCAGCACGCTGGCGCGGGATATCGACGCCTTACGCTGGAGGCTGTTTGAAGATTACGGCGTGCCTTTACCGGAAGTGACTATCAAGGTCGATGAACGGAACCCCGAACAGGGGATGACGGTGCTGATTTACCAGGAGCCGGTCTTTTCATTACCGATTCCCGAAGAGGCGTACCTGCTGCTGGAGCCGGATAAACAGCCGGGGTGCGAGGTGCACAAACTTGCCGACGGTATGGGAAATATCGGCTGGCTGTCGGCGGAAGAGGGCAAAAAAGCGCAGAGCATAGGGCTATCGGTTGAAGAGGGAAACCAGCGCGTGATTGCATTACTTCGGCGAGTGCTGTTGCGCCACATGCCTGAGTTTATCGGCGTGCAGGAAGCGCGATATCTGATGGATGCGATGGAGAAACGTTATTCGGAGCTGGTGAAAGAGCTACAGCGACAGCTACCGATAAGCAAAATTACGGAAGTCCTCCAGCGGCTGGTGGCGGAAAGTATTTCGATCCGCGATTTGCGCACCATCTTCGGCACTCTGATTGAATGGGCGCCGCGTGAAAAAGATGTACTGATGCTGACCGAATATGTGCGCATGTCGCTACGCCGACATATTTTGCGCCGGCTTAAAGTGGCTGATGAACCGCTACGTGTACTGCGCGTGGGAGAGGGGATCGAAAACCTGATTCGCGAGTCAATTCGCCAGACCTCAATGGGAACCTACGCCGCCATTAACCTGACGCAAAGTTCTCGCATCCTGACTTTGATTCACGAGGCGTTGGCAGAGCATGGAGACTTGAACATTGTGACCTCCGTCGATGCCCGTCGTTTCCTACGAAAAATCACTGAAACGAGCCTGTTTAATGTTCCCGTGCTCTCCTGGCAGGAGTTGGGGGAGAACTGCGAAGTACAGGTTGTTCACAGCATTGATCTAACAGAGCAGGAGCTCGAAGGTGATAACGATGAAGGCTGACGTTCTGGCTGCAATAGAACAATCCCTCACTCCAGTGCGTGACTTACCACAAGGTTGCCTGAAGACCGGACGGTTGCTGCACGTTGGTTCGACGCTGCTCAATGCTTATCTCCCCGGCGTTTTTATGGGCGAGGTGTGTTGTTTGCTGCCAGAAGGTGCGCTTGCCGAAGTGGTAAGCATTGACGGCGCGACGGCCTTGCTTTCGCCCTTTGCCAGTACGGCTGGCCTGTACTGGGGGCAGCGCGTTCGCCCGATGGGGCGACGGCATCGTGTCCCGGTGGGGGAGGATCTTTTAGGCCGAGTGCTGGACGGTATGGGGCTGCCCCTGGATGACGGCCCTGATCTACAAGGACCGTGGCGAGATTACGACGGCCCGCCGCCCTCGCCGCTGCTGCGTCAGTTGATTGAAAAACCGATGCTGACCGGGATCCGCACTATCGACTCTCTTTTAACCTGTGGCGAAGGTCAGCGCATCGGGATTTTTGCGGCAGCAGGGGTCGGGAAAAGTACGTTGATGTCGATGCTGTGCCAAAGCCCGGATAGCGATATCAACGTGCTGGTGCTGATTGGTGAACGTGGTCGTGAAGTGCGTGAGTTCATTGAGCAAACGCTGGGAGAGGAGACACGCCGCCGCTGCATTATGGTGGTTTCAACGTCAGACCGCCCGGCGCTGGAGCGAATGCGGGTGCTGTGGGTCGCGACAACCATCGCGGAAGCCTTTCGTGACCGGGGCAAACGCGTACTGCTGTTTGCCGACTCGTTAACCCGCTATGCCCGCGCGGCGCGGGAAATCGCCCTCGCCAGCGGAGAGCCAGCGGTATCCGGCAGCTATCCTCCCAGCGTTTTTGCCGCATTGCCACGGCTGCTTGAACGAGCGGGGAAGGGCGCCGTCGGCAGTATTACGGCTTTTTACACCGTGTTAGTGGAAAGTGACGACATGAACGAACCGCTGGCCGATGAAGTGAGGTCGCTACTGGATGGCCATATCGTACTCTCGCGCCGTCTGGCGGAATCAGCCCATTATCCAGCCATTGACGTCCTGGCAAGCCTGAGCCGCCTGATGCCGATGGTCACTAGCGATGAACACCGCGCCCTGGCGAACGCACTACGCCATCTGTTGTCGGTTTATCGCGAAGTGGAGCTGCTGGTGCGTATTGGGGAGTATGTCCGTGGAGAAGACCCACAGGCCGACCAGGCGGTGGAAATGTATTCCGAGATTTGCCTCTTCTTGCAACAACAGAGTAATCAACCATGCGATCTCGACGAGCTGCTGGAGCAAATGCGTTATCTGACCAGCGTGTGATGCTGGACTGTTTATTCAAGATTAAAGGCCGACGCGAGGATCGTCTGCGGCGGCAGATGCGGGAAGTGACGCACCTGCATCAGCAAGCAGAGCAGCAACGCCTTCAGTGCCAGGCGCAGCGTGATGAACTCACTCAGAAGCTCTTTTTGGCACTCAGTTGGTCCGGCACGCTGACGGCTGGCGAACTCATGATGCAGAAACAAACCATGAACAATTTATTTCGTGAGGAGTGCAGCGTGGCGCAGCAACAGCGCTCGCTCGCGGATACGCAAAGGCGGCTTCAGGAACAACTGAACCAGCTTCGATGTGAATTGGTAAAAATTATGAAGAAAAAAGAAAAGCTAAGGAGCCTGCTGAACGATGAATGTTAACCGAACAGAGGGCTGCCTTTGGCATCAACGGTTGCCCAAACAGGAACAATCGCCATCGACGGATACCGCTAAATTTACCCGACTGATGGCGCAGGTGGCTGAATTACCTGACGATAAGGGGGAGGGAAAGGCGCTCCTGCGGAAATACAAACAACGCTATCGGCTGATGGGGGGCGCTGCGGACGGGCTTATTTGTGAGATAGAAACGCACGAAGGAAAAACCAGCCTGAAGATGCTCGTACCGCAGCACGATTTATACCGTCATCTGAAACACTTTTCTGCCTGGCTTAACGCGGGGTTACTGGCGGCTGGGCATAACGTCGCGCTGGAGGTGGTGTATGACGCTAATATTTCCTGAAGAGAGTGAAGTTGCCGGAAGGCTACAGGAGGAAGGCATAGACCTGGGTGATTTACATATTGCTTCCCGACTTTGGACGGATAGCCAGGCGGGACGTCTGTTTTCCGTTACCGTAGAGGGCACGTTATGCGAGATCTGGCTGGCAGAAAACGACTGGCAGAATTGGTGTGAAGGTACGCTAGGGACCTCTTTGGCAAAAGATATCGACCCCCAACTGCTGGCGGGGGTTGCCGAATGGGGGCTGTCGCCGCTGTTGATGGCTAGCGGTGCGAAATTGCACTCCCCCTCAGGAGAACCGACGCGGTGCAGCATATTGAACCATTATCTTGCCGTGATTTTTGCCTGGCAGGTTGACTGTTGCTCCTTTCGCGCAGTGCTATTTGGTTGGCCTGCCTCCTGGTTTCACTCCATTGTGCAGAAAATTACCGCCAGACCGCGCCCAGTACACTTATTGCCTCCGGCATCTTTCTCCTGCTACGCCGGTTGGTGCGAGGTTTCCGTCAATGAAATCAGGAACATCTGTATTGGGGTAGGGCTACGGGTTAATTCTTTTGGTCATCCACGCGACGGCGAGTTTGTCGCGGTACTGGCGACAGGAAGCGCTGTGCGTATCCGTATTGAATCAGGAGAATATGTGAAAATTGAAGAACTTGTAAACGATATGGAAAGCCTGTTGGCTGAGAGCGGCGATGATATAGACGCCTCTTCGTCTTTGTCGCTTCATCTTGATACCCTACCGCAAAAGATCCTGGTAGAGGTTGGGCAAATTGATATTACCCTTGGCGCGCTAAGAACGCTGCGCGAAGGCGATCTCCTTGCCACAGAGGTCAGACTTACGCCTGAGGTCAGGCTAAGACTGAATGGCAGGGTGATAGGTCAGGGGGAACTGATCGCCTGCGGTGATAATTTTGTGGTGCGAGTGACCCAATGGTTTTTGCACTCAGAGGATACCTTGATGGTGAGTTAAGATAGGGTTAACACCTTATGGGAGGGGGAGGGGACGGAGGTTATAACTGACTTAGTGCCGTACAAAAAGGACAGATCATGCCTTTACCTGACTCCCCCTGGCAGTTAGTTGCCCTGCTATTTTTACTCTCCATATTGCCTCTTGCTATCGTTATGGGAACCTCTTTCCTGAAGCTGGCGGTGGTGCTTTCGATTTTGCGCAATGCCCTCGGCATTCAACAGGTTCCTCCCAATATGGCGCTCTATGGTCTGGCGCTGGTGCTCTCCATTTTTATCATGGCTCCGACGGCCATTGCGGTAAAAGACCAGTGGCACCCGACCAGTGAGGCGGGAGCGCCTGCGTGGCTACAGGGCTGGGACAGCCATGCGCTAGGCCCTTACCGCCAGTTTCTGCAAAAAAACAGTGACGAAAAAGAAGCGCGTTATTTTCGGGGGCTGATAGCCAGAACCTGGCCGGAAGAGGTTCGGAATCGCATTAAGCCGGACTCACTGCTGATCCTGCTGCCTGCCTTTACCGTCAGCCAACTGTCGCAGGCGTTTCGCATTGGCCTGCTCATCTACCTGCCATTCCTGGCTATCGACTTACTGGTTTCCAACGTGCTGCTGGCAATGGGGATGATGATGGTTTCGCCCATGACCATCTCTTTACCATTCAAACTCCTGATTTTTCTGTTAGCCGGCGGCTGGGAGCTGATTCTTTCTCAACTGGTGCAGAGCTTTACATGAATGATGCCAGCCTGACTCATTACGTCACAGAACTGCTATGGCTAGTACTGATGACCTCACTGCCGGTGGTGGTGGTGGCATCGGTGGTCGGGATCGCGGTCAGCCTACTCCAGGCGCTGACTCAGATTCAGGATCAAACCCTGCAATTTATGATAAAGCTGCTGGCCGTATCGCTAGTCATTATGGCGACCTACCACTGGTTGGGAGGACTATTGCTGGCCTATACGCGTCAGGTATTATTGCAAATAGGAGTACACGGCTAATGCTCCCTATTAATGACGGACTGGTGACAGTGGCGCTGGCGATGATGAGGCCGCTTGGCCTCACATTGCTGTTCCCGCTATTGCAAATCGGCAGCCTGGGGACGGCGCTGATTCGCAATGGTGTGCTGCTGGCGATAGTCTTGCCGGTACTGCCGGTTTTTTATGCCCAGCCCGTTATCCATCAGGGATGGCAGTGGTTGAGTCTGATTCCCGGAGAGCTGGTCATTGGCCTGATGTTAGGCTTTTGTGCGGCGATCCCCTTCTGGGCGGTGGACATGGCGGGATTCCTGATTGATACGCTACGTGGCGCAACGATGGGAACCGTATTCAACCCAGCGCTGTCGGTGCAAACGTCAATTTTTGGCCTGCTATTTAGCCAGTTCCTGTGCGCTCTGTTTTTTATTTCCGGCGGATTCAACGAATTACTGACGGCGTTGTATGGGTCATACGACTATTTACCCCCAGGCAAGGCGATTATATTTAACCAGCCTTTTTTACATTTTCTTCTGTCTGAGTGGCAGGTGTTGTTCCGGCTGTGCCTGAGTTTCTCTCTGCCAGCGGTGCTCTGTATGGTGTTGGCAGATCTGGCGCTTGGGTTACTCAACCGTTCCGCTCAACAGCTCAACGTCTTCTTCTTATCGATGCCGATAAAAAGTGCGCTGGCGTTGTTGTTGCTTGTCTCACTGCCTTACGCCTTCCATCATTACCAGTTGGAAAGTGAAGCGCTCTATCGGCATGTGAGCCGCTGGTTTGCCAGCCATGAGTGAAAAAACCGAGAAGCCAACCGAGAAAAAGAAACGTGATAGCCGCAATGAAGGTCAGGTTATCAAAAGCCTGGAGATAACCTCCGGCATTCAGCTACTCACGATACTGGCGTTTTTCCATTTTTTTGCCGATGAGGTTTTACGTCAAATCACCGCGCTGATATTACTGACTTCCCAGCTTATCAATCAGCCTTTTGACTATGCGATTAACCTGTTGACGCAGGCATTAGTGACCGCCGGAGGCAAATTTTTCGCCTTATTCGCCGGAATGCTGTCAATAGCGACTGTCGCCAGCCTGGTTGCACAAATCGGTTTTATGCTTGCCACTAAAGCGGTCAAGATCAAGGGCGAGAAAATTAACCCAGTAAGTAACCTTAAACAGATTTTCTCATTGCACAGCCTGGTGGAATTATTTAAATCGTGTCTGAAAGTCATATTATTGTGTCTGATTTTCCTGTTTGTTTTCCGCTATTTTTCCCAGACATTTCAGGCTATCCCATACTGTGGTGTGAACTGCGCTATTCCGCTATTTTCGGTCATGATCCGCTGGATGTGGTACGCATTGCTGGCCTTTTACGTGGTGCTCGGTGTCATTGATTACGCTTTCCAGACGCATAACACGATGAAACAACTGCGTATGAGCAAAGAGGACGTAAAACAGGAACGGAAGAATCTTGAAGGTGACCCGAAGATTAAAAAGCGGCGGCGTGAGATGCAGCGCGAAATACAAAGCGGCAGTTTAGCGCAGAACGTTAAGCAATCTGCGGTCATTATCCGTAACCCAACGCACATTGCGATTTGCCTCGGTTACGACCCAATCGAAACGCCGATCCCCAAAATACTTGATAAAGGCGAAGATGCGAGGGCTGAACATATTGTTGCTCTGGCCCTGAAAGAATCTATTCCGATGGTGGAAAATATTTCGCTGGCGCGCCAGTTATTTTATGAGGTTAAAGAGGGTGAGGCGATACCTGAATTTCTCTTTGAGCCAGTGGCGGCTTTACTGCGAATGGTACTGGATCTTAATTATGATGAAGAAGAAGAGTAAAGGGGCTGGGTCAGGCCTCTTTTATCAGGTTATCCCCTGATATCTGCCGCACTATCGTCGGTTTACTATCGTCAGTTAGTGAACCGATGTATCGGTTTATACGATGCGCATTTTATATCAGGAGAAAGTTATGCTTCGCTACTGGGTGTTGTTGGCATCACTCTTTTTTACTTCGTATACATTGGCGGATACCGCCAAATATAAAATCGTCATCGACGATTATAGTGCAAATAAAGTAGATGAGATTATACGTACGAAAGTACTACCTAATGCTAAAGCCAGTGAAGGCGATTTGATAAGCATCGTCTCGTCAGCCTTTTTGCAGACGCCCTATCAGGGACAAACGCTAATCGGCTCTCAAAGCGAACCGGAACAACTGGTCGTAAACTTCCGTGGGGTCGATTGCTTTACCCTGATTGACTACGTTCAGGCGTTGACCAAAAGCGACTCGCGAGAAACGTTTCTTCAGCAGTTGGTGAAAACGCGTTATAACGATGGCAAAGTAGACTACCTCAACCGCCGTCATTTTTTCTCTGACTGGTTTAACAACGCTCCCGAGAATGCGCGTGATGTGACTCCTGAAATCAGCCCAAATTATCTTACGGCTCAAAAGCATCTTAATCTTAAGCCGGGCGGCGGAGAATATATCCCAGGGCTGGGAGTTAAACTCGTCGACATTAATTATATCCCAGGGTATGCAATCGATCGGGAGGTGCTTGAAAACTTGCATAATGGTGATTACGTGGGCGTTTATTCACCCATGCAAGGGCTGGATGTCACTCATACGGGGATTGTTATTCGTAAAGACGATACCGTTTGGTTCCGTAATGCCTCTTCACTGGCCGCTAACATGAAAGTGGTTGATACGCCATTTCTTGATTATATGAAATCAAAACCGGGTATCGTGGTGCTGCGAGCGAATTAATGTTTTTATTTAGGATATTATTCATCGCTGCCTGACCTCATTGGCGTCGTGCTACAAAGTCGTGATGAGCGGCGTAAAAAACAACGCTGTTATTTACGCCGCTCATCATGTTTTAACCAAACCGTGGCAGTAAGTTCAATGTGCTGCCGAACCAGCAAAAAATGACCGCGACGCCAAACACAATAACCACGGCGGGAATCGTTTTGCCGCCCCACACGGTGAACATTTTATCCGGGAATCGTTCTCTGGATTTTAATGCCAGGAACGCTGGGACAATCACCGCCCAAACGGTGGCACACAACCCCGCGCCGCCGATGGCATAAATAAAACCATTCGGGAAAATCAGATACAGCGCTGCTGGCGGTAAAAAGGTTAATAACAGCGTTTTAAACCGCCCTAACGGGGTGTTATCCATTTTGAACAAGTCGGCCAGGTAATCGAACAGCCCCAGCGTTACGCCAAAGAATGAACTTGCCACCGCCAGGTTAGAGAAAATCAGCAGGAAAAATTCAATAAAGCCACGCTGATTCGTACCGAGAAACGACTTCACTAACGAGTCAACGTTGCCGCCAGAGGCGATTATCTCTTTGAAGTTGCTACGATGAATATTGCCCATCGTGCAATAAAGCCAGAACAGATAAATCACCAGCGCCAGCAGCGAGCCAAAGACAATACTTTTAATCAGTTTATCTTTTCTTTTTCCGTAGCAGATAATCAGGCTAGGGATATTGCCATGAAAACCAAACGAGGCCAGACACACCGGCACAGCCATCAGAATGTAGGGCAGGTAAGTTTGGTTGCTTTCTGGGGCGGCAATATCTCTGAGAATAGAGTAATCAACCTGGAAGAAAAAGGAGCCAAAGACCACGATAAAGGCGATTATCTTGATACCGAGAAACAACGAGGTAATACGGCTAGCGGCGAGTGAGCTAACCCAAAGCACGGCGGCGACGAAGACAGCACTGCCAATGCCAACAATGCGGGGGTTAACGTGTGTCCCGGAGTTAATGGCAATTGTTTCGCTGATGATTGCGCCATTCGCCGAGATGTAGGCGTAGGTCAGGATATAAAGTACAAAAGCGACGGTGATACCGCTAATTACGTTCCATTTATTGCCAATTAAGTCTTTCGTAATAGTGTTAAAACTGGAGCCTACCGGGTAATTTAAGTTAGCTTCTAATAACAACAACCCGGAATGAAGCATTGAAAACCAAGAAATAATAAGAATAAATGCGCCCCAGAAAAACCAGGCTCCAGCGAGGTCAACCGGTAAAGCAAACATACCGCCACCAATGACAGTGCCAGCAATGACCATAATTCCCCAAAACGAGGAATGTTTTGTATTTGAGTCTTCGTCCATGGCCTTCCCTTGTAGGTAACGATTAGGTTTATGTTTTTCAGGAATAAACTATGACGCCAGGTATTAATTAGCCGGTGGCGATATTTGCATATAGCCACCGGAATCCGTGGTGGATTAGATTTCAGTTAGTTTTGCGGTGAAGTGGCGTAATACTTTCGGTTCATAGGTAAAGGTTAGGCCTTTAATATTTGCCGCGTTCTCTTTAACGTGTTCAAACGCTTCAATAATAAAGTCCATGTGCGTTTGCGTATAGGTAGCACGAGGAATGGTTAAGCGTAATAACTCGGCTGGGCAAGGTAACTGTTTACCAGTTTTAGGGTCACGGCCTAATAAGAATGAGCCAATTTCAACCGCACGAATACCGGCGACTTTATACAATTCACATGCTAATGCCTGAGCCGGGAATTGCTCTGCCGGAATATGTGGCAGTAATTTACCTGCATCGACAAACGCCGCGTGTCCACCGGCCTGCTGGCAGGTCACGCCGATGGCTTCCTGGCCATCAACCAAATACTGTACCTGCGCAATACGGTAGGATACCAGTCCTGATTAATGCCGTCGTACAGCCCCACCGCCAGGCGCTCCATCGCTCCGCCTTCTAAACCACCGTAGGTTGGGAAGCCTTCCTGCACCACGCAAATGGTGCGGCATTCGGTATAGACATCCAGGAAACTGTCATCTTTGATGCATAACAGGCCGCCCATTGGCACCATCGCATCTTTCTTCGCTGACATCGCTAACATGTCGGCGTATTTATAGGTTTCGCGGGTAATTTCCTCAATTGTCCAGTCTTGATAACCCGGCTCCCTTTGCTGAATAAAATAGGCGTTTTCCGCAAAACGTGCGGAGTCCATCACCACCGGAATATCGTATTTTTTGGCAATCGCGTACATCGCCTTCAGGTTGGCTAATGAAACCGGCTGCCCGCCTGCTGAGTTACAGGTAATCGTTGCCACAATATAAGGGACGTTATTTGGGCCAGCGGTTTCAATCCCATGTTCTAATCCCTGAAGGTCGAAATCACCTTTAAAATCATTACGCACTGCGGTATCAAACGCTTCTTTGATATACACGTTACGCACGGTACAACCGTTGATTTGGCTATGCCCCTGGGTGGTATCAAAGAAGTAGTTAGAGAATGCGACCATTTTGCTGCGGTCGAGGCCTTTTTCCTGCTCGCGCTTTTTGATCAATACCGGAATATAAATTTGTTCAGCGCCGCGACCCTGGTGCGTTGGGATCGTATGCTGATAGCCAAAAATATCTTTTACTGCATCACATAATGCGTAATAACTGCGGCTGCCGCTATAGGCTTCATCGCCGCGCATCATTGCCGCCTGCATATTTTGTGTTACTGCCCCCGTACCGCTGTCAGTCAGCAGGTCAATAAACACATCTTTGCTGTCTAACAGGAATGGGTTCATTCCTGCCTGTATAATCGCGTTATCACGATATTCGCGGGTAGTCCGTTTTACGGGTTCAATAACACGGATACGGAAAGGTTCTGGCAGATGTTTAAAATTGTTCATGAGGTCATCCTTTTATATTTTCTTGGGGCGCACTGGTCCCGTAAGTTATTCATTAAAGATGAATAACCACTTTTATTTTTCGCAATGCAAATGCCTATTCCTGATTTCCATCGACAACAATAATCGTTTAGCCCGGCACTTTAAAAATGCATGAGCAAAACGACTGCTGCACAACAGAAGCCATGAAATATTTATGGGTTATCAGCAATAGGCGTTATTAGCCTATTGGCAATGATATTGCAGTGGGAGGGGAGGCGCTAAGGACGGTGATTGACAATAACGTTGTCAATATTAAACCATTTTGAAGTTTTATACGTTCTGGTCAGGATGTTCATAATGTATGTTCTCCATTAGACACGGGCATACATTATTAGAACTGTTTTTTTTGTCTATTGGCTTTACGGCCAATTGTGAATTTGGTCACGATTGGTTATATCTGATACTTAATAGTGTGTTGTGTGGCATGTCTTTTGGTGAATTAAATAATAATAACCTCCGGTAGCATTAGCGGGGGCGGTATTGCGCCCGCTAAGCGCCCATTCCATCAGGCTCTCAATTACGGTGCTAATGAAACCTGCGGAATATTGGCGTCCGGGTGCTGGGTCATGCTGATATCCGCGCCATACCATC
Source organism: Kluyvera sp. (assembly GCA_051656825.1). Classification (GTDB taxonomy): domain Bacteria; phylum Pseudomonadota; class Gammaproteobacteria; order Enterobacterales; family Enterobacteriaceae; genus Kluyvera. The sequence continues at coordinate 6,812 of JBOFJM010000738.1, read as the reverse complement.
GATGGATAACCGATTGCTGAATCACCTCTTGCGGCGTACCCTGCGCCACCAATTTCCCCTGATGCAACAGTAAGATCGAATCTGCCCACAGCGCCGCGAGATTGAGATCGTGCAGCACAATACAGACATGCAATGCGCCGCGCTGGCTCAGCTTTTTCAGCAGACGTAGCAGATGCTGTTGGTAGTAAAGATCCAGCGCTGAGGTTGGTTCATCAAGAAACAGCCAGCCCTGGGGGCCGTCGTCGCACCACAGTTGTGCCAGGCTGCGCGCCAACTGCACTCGCTGCTGTTCGCCGCCGGAGAGCGCCGGATAAAGCCGCCCAGCCAAATGTGTACAGCCGGTTTCCGCCATCACTCGCTGGATAAGCGCGGGGTCAACCGTGCCACCCCAGGGCGCTCGCCCCATTGCGATAACCGTTTCCACAGGCCAGTTGGCGTTGAGCTGTGTGCGTTGCAGCATCACCGCACGGCGGCGTGAGAGCGCCGAGGGCGACCAGTCGGCAAGCGGGCGGCCTTCAATCGATTGCTCGCCGCTATCGGCAGGTAAAAAACCGGTCAGCAGGCGCAACAGGGTCGATTTGCCCGCCCCGTTGGGGCCAATCAACGCTGTTACTTCACCACGGCGCAATTGCACCGAAACATCGTCGATAACCCGACGTTTGCCGAGGCGTAAAGAGAGCGCGCGGGCGGTGTAATGTTTATCCATGAGCAGATTTCTCCTGACGGAAAATAAGCCACAGGAACCACGGCGCACCAAGCAGGCTAGTGATTAAACCCACCGGCATTTCTGCGGGCGCAGCCACGGTGCGGGCAAGCGTATCGGCAATCAGCAACAGAATGGCTCCCGCCAGCAGTGAACCGGGAATAAGCGCGCGGTGATCCGGCCCCAGCCACATCCGCATCAGGTGCGGAACCACCAGGCCAATAAATCCAATCACCCCGCTGATTGCCACCGAGGCCGCCACCAGCACGGCGCTGCACAGCAGTAACACCCGTTGCAGAACTCGGACGTTAACGCCCAGATAATGGGCTTCTTCATCGCCCAGTTGCAGCAGGTTGAGGCGTGCTGCCATCCACCACACCACCAGTGACGATGGCAGAATTAACGTGGCGGCAACCAGCAGCGTTGACCACTCGGCCTGTCCCAAGCTGCCCATCCCCCATAGCGAGAGCTGGCGCAACTGGGCGTCGTTGCTTATCCACGACAACATGCCGACCAACGCGCCACACAGGGCGTTAATCGCAATACCTACCAGTAACAAGCGAGAGAGCGAACTGTCTCCTGCTTTACTGAGCACAAAAATAACCGCCATCACCACCAGACTGCCGATAAACGCCGCCAGCATTGGGGCGTACAACGCCACCAGCACCGGTACGGATATCGGCAGAACCAACCAAAACGCGACCGCGAGCGCCGCACCGCTGCTGATCCCCAGCAGGCCGGGGTCAGCCAATGGGTTGCGGAACAGCCCCTGCATCACGCAGCCGGAAAGCGCCAGCGCGGCGCCAACCAACAGCGCCAGCATTACGCGCGGCAGGCGAATGGTGAGCCAGATATGGCGCAGCACGTCGTCGCCGGGCGACCAGAGGCTGGCAAGCGGTAGTTTCATCGCCCCAAGCGTGGTGGCAAACAGCGTCAGGCTAATCAGTAACAGCAGCATCAGCCACAGTTGGCGGGTGAGGGCGGGGCGCATCAGGGCAGTTGCTCCGCTTTTTGCCGCAGTTGCTGCAGTGCTTGCGGGGTGCGTGGGCCAAAGCCGAGCAGCGCCATATCGTCAACCACCAGGAGTTGCTGATGACGACCGGCAGGCGTTTGCGCCAGCCCCGGCAGCTTCCACAGCACCGCTTCGCCGCCCATGCCTTTCAGACCATCGGCAGAGATAACCACCAAATCCGGTAGGCTGGCGATAACCCCTTCCTGCGACAGGGGGCGGTAATGGTCGAAGCCCTGCATTGCGTTCTGCAAACCGGCCAGTTTGATGGCGCTATCCGCCGCCGTTTTCTGACCAGCGGCCAGCACACCGGAGCTGCCGTGGCTGAGAATAAACAGCACACGTTTGTTCAGCGGCTGCGCCGGGATTTTGGCAAGGTCATCGTGCAGGCGATGGCGCAGGGTTTCCCCCCGGGCATTTTTGTCGAGCGCCTTTGCAATCACGCGGATTTTGTTGTCCATTGCCGCCGCATCGTAGCCGCCGGGCACGTTAACCACCTTCACTTTGCTGTCCTGCACTTTTTGCAGCACCAGCGAAGGTTGCGCCTGGCTACTCGCCAGCACCAGCGTAGGGCGCAGCGAGAGAATACCTTCGGCGTTGAGCTGGCGCAGGTAGCCGACATCCGGCAACGACTGCGCCGCCGTCGGCCAGGTGCTGGTGCTGTCGCGCGCCACTAACTGCGGCTGGGCATCCAGCGCGTAGACAATTTCGGTGACGTCACCGCCAAGCGTGACAATGCGTTCGGCGGCGCTGGCAAACAACGGCAGTGCCGCCAGCAGTATCAACAGCCGTTTCATACTAATTGCCCTTCCGCCGTTAAGCTGTCTACCTGGTTGCGCCACTGCGTTTGTTCTGGGTGGCCTTCGCTGCGCTGGCCGTACAGTTGCGCAATTTGCGTGCCGTCTTTGGCGAACAGCTCCACGCTGGTGACGTGACCATCAACGGTCGGTTTGCGCGTCACCCATACTTCATCAAGGGCGTCTTCGCGCAGATGCAGGGTGAAATCGCGGTTGAAGATGTTGATCCAGCCGCGCATTGGCGTCAGCTTTTCGAGCGTGCCGGTGAAGATCTGCACACAGCCACGGTTGCCAACGAAGATCATAAACTCGTTGCCGTCCTGCTGTAGCGTTTCCAGCAGGCGCGAAAGCGCACGGTTGTCGATGCGGCAGGCGAGGTCATCGCTCACCAGGCGGAAAGCCTGCTGGCGGGAAAGGTTGTGTCTTCTCAATAACATAAAGAACTGGTGCACGTCGGTCATCGCCCGCCACTCTTTTTCCAGCGCAGCGCCGTCTGCGCTGTCGGCGTAACGCACGCTTTCTGTCGGGCGAATAGCCAGCGGAGCCGGTGCGCTTTGGCTGTGCTCGGCAATCAATGCCTGCCAGGCCGCGCTATCGGTGGCATCGGTGGTGTAGACCTTCAGCACCGCGTCGCCATGCGGGTCGAAGAACTGAATGCTCTCACGCCCTTCATCGTTGAGGTAAAACGCGCAGGCCCACTGGCTTAAAAACAGACGCAGGTCGAGCGCGCGCGGGTTGAGTATCAGCCCTGCGTGGCCGTCGAGATGCTGGTGAGTGAACGCGCCAAACTGCTCGTGCACCGCGTATTCGTTACGGCAGATGCATTTGGTTTCGCCGACGTGTTCCAGCGCGGCGAGAATGGCGCGAATGTTGTCCTGGAGGCGAACCGCGTCATGACCGACACGGGCGGCGGTCAGCTCTGCTTCGCTAACGCCCAGATGCGCGGCGATGTCGCGGGCATATTTCACGTTGGCGTTGGCTTTGGCGTCCTGATAGCGCTGCCACAGTTCGGTGGGGGTGTTTTGCATAGCACTGTTCCTCTTATTATCCCCCGACCACAGGCCGGGGGGCAGGTTTGGTGATGTTGTTATCAGAAATCGACGTTCACGCCCAACTGCCAGGTCCGGCCCGGCATCACCGCCAGTGATTTGTCATTGGCGTCCTGATTCGTGGACGTTTCAATGTTGCGGCTGCTCAGGTAATCCCAATATTTACGGTCTGTCAGGTTGTACACGCCACCGTTGATACGCACGTTTTTCGCCACGCGCCAGTAGGCTGTCCAGTCGAGCATTCCGTAGCCCGGCACACGCATATATTCGTTGCTGGAATCGGTAATCGCCGTGCCGGTGTTGGTGTAGGTTTCACGGTTGGTGGCGGTGGCCTGTTTCCCTTTCACGAAGGTTGCGGTCAGCGCCGTACCGTAGCGTTTGGCTGGGTCATCCCAGGCGACGCCGACGATGGCTTTCATTGGCGCTACACTATCGAGGTCAACGTATTTGTCGCCGTAGTAGCTCGACTTCGACTGCCCCTGGCTGTAGCCGTAGGCGAGGGTCGCACTCAGGCCGTTCACCTGCTCAAACCATGTGCCAAAGTTGAATTTCGCGCTGATCTCACCGCCGTAGATATAGGCTTTATCGCGGTTTTCCGCCTGATAAATGGTGTAGATATTGGACGGCACGTTGGCAAATTCAGCCGGATTTTTCGAACGCGTGTAGCGGCTGTAGGCGATAAAGTTTTTGTAGCTGTTGTAGAACAGCGCGGTGCGCATGGTCACGCCTTCCGCCACTTCACCTTTCATGCCCCATTCCAGGTTATCGCTGGTTTCGGTTTTCAGGTCCGTGTTGCCGATAAGCGCATACTGCCCGCGACCGGCGTAGCTGGAGCCGAGGTTCCATGAGCCGTACAGTTGGCTGGTGTTCGGGAATTCCGCCCCGCGTTTGTACTGCACATAGGTCATCAGGCGCGGAGTGATATCGTACTGGAAGGTCAGCGACGGCAGTGCCTGGGTATCTGAGTTTTTACCGTATAGCGTCGATACCGACGATTCCGTTAGCACGCTGCTGTTAGTGGTCAGGCTGTTCAGATTCTGCGGTTTAGTGGACTGATGCACCACGCGAACACCGGGGATCACCGCAAAGTTATGGCTATCGAGATCGAAGTTGATCTGATCTTGCAAGAACGCGCCCAGGGTGTAGTCGCGGCTGTCGGCTTCCGGTTGCATTATCTCGCTGTACACGCTCGGCACAGGATTCTGGCTGAACGGGCGCTGCGTTTTGGTGGTGCTGGCATTCAAACCGGCGCTCAGGTCATGGCGGCCCAGCGTTTTTGCCAGCGCGGTTTGCATCCCCCAGGTGTCGGTGTCGTAATCCGAGTAGACCGTTTCCATTGTGCCGCTGCTGCTGTCTGGCATGTAGGTGCGGTCGTGGGCTTCGGTATGCTGGTAGTACACTTTGGTCGACATGCTGTCGATGACGTCATTCATCGGCGTCCAGTCATCTTTCAGGCTCAACCCCCAGCGGCGCGTTTGGCTGGTTTGCTGGGCGCTACCGATGGTGCTGTCGCCGCTGTTGTCCCACACGTCGTAATGGGTGTGGTTGGTTTTATGGTAGTAGTCGAGGGTGCTGGTCAGCTTATGCTCATCGTTAGGCTGCCAGATACCTGAGGCCATAAACGCATCGGAGTGCCAGTTTGCCGGGAAGGCATCGACGCTGGCGCTGTTGGTGGTGGTTTCTTGTCCGTCACGACGGCTATAGACAAAAACACCGCGCAGGGTTTCATCGCCGCCCGCAGCGGTCAGGCCGTTGTGCCAACTGCGGTCGGATGAGTCGTAGCCGCTGCGATAGCTAAAGGCGCTGGTTTTTCCTGGGTGCAGATAGTCGTCTGCCGATTTCGGCTGGAAGGAGACATTACCGCCAATCGAGGTATTCGCGGTTTCCGTTGATGTCGCGCCGGACTGTATATCAATGCTGCCGTACATGTACGGGTCGATATAGTCACGGCCAATACCAAAGGTGTTAAGCCCGGCGCGGCTGACGTAGCTGCGTCCAGTGGCGTTTGGCTGGGCGATACCATCGACATCAATGCCGACACGGTTGCTCTCCAGCCCGCGAATGTTATAGCCGGTGTAGCCGCCACGGTCGAAGCCGCTTTTGCCATTGCCAGAACCGCCGCTTGCGCCCGTTGCGCCAATCAGCGGCTCGTAACGCATAATAGAACCAAAGTCGTTGCCGCCTTTGTCCTGCAATTCCTGCGCGCTAACGGCGTGTTGGTTGCCCGCTTTCAGTACCGGCGCGGGGGCCGTTACGGTCATTTGTTCTGCGGTATCGGTAGTTTTTTCCTGTGTATCAGCCGCGACGGCGGACGTCTGATACATTGCTGCGAGCAAGGAAGTGACCAGTAGGCTTTTTCTGCCCCACGCCTCTGATTGAATGGATTTGTACATAGTTGCCAGGCCTTAATCGTTATTAGTATTGGCTCACGCGTTACTTCCAGGTTCCGGCTTTTCCTTAAGCAAGAATGGCATTTCCTTCGTTATTTATCGCGAATACTAATGATAGGCATTATCATTTGCAACAATTTCGTGATTAATTCTCCACGACCTGGCAAAATCTTACGCTTTGCCTTTTGACTGATGATGAGAAAGAGATGACACAGAAAGCGGAAATTTCAATTACTTACTGCTCGCAATGCAACTGGATGCTGCGCGCAGCCTGGATGGCGCAGGAGTTGTTGCACACCTTTAACACCGAGATTGCGTCAGTGACCTTAATTCCAGGAACCGGCGGGATTTTTACGATAACCGTTGGCGAAACGCGGGTCTGGGATCGTAAACGCGATGAGGGCTTCCCCGATGCCGCAGAGCTGAAACGTCGGGTGCGCGATGTCTGCTTCCCGGAAAAAACACTCGGTCATGTGGACAAACCGGCGGGATAAAGCGGCTGCGTTATGCTTTTTAAATGTGTATTATTAATGCATCTTTATCGATGAGGGACAGGCTATGGCAGGCAAACGCATCAGTCGTGAAAAACAGACCATTCGCAGCATGATTACGCTGTATCAGCGCCGCTGCCCGCAGGCGCTGGAGGATGCGCAGCATTATCAGGCGTTGAACGACTATGCGGATAAACGTCTGGACAAATGCGTGTTCGGCGAAGAAAAGCCAGCCTGCAAACAGTGTCCGGTGCATTGCTACCAGCCCGCGAAACGCGAGGAGATGAAGCAGATTATGCGCTGGGCTGGCCCTCGCATGTTATGGCGACACCCGATTTTGACCATTCGTCACCTGATTGACGACCGCCGCCCG
>JBOFJM010000737.1:0-1890 GCA_051656825.1 Kluyvera sp. | reverse complement strand
GCGAGTCGGTTAATAATCTTTGATACCATGAAGCGGCGATTATCTGGTCATCCGCAGGGGGCAACTCCGACCATAATTCCCCCAATGTGCGCATTAATGCATGACGCAGCGCCGTACTCATACTGCCGGGAGGGTAGCTATCAATCAGTACCTGCGCGACGGGAAAGATATCCTGAGATTCCAGATGAGCAGTCAGCGCGTGAGCTAACACGCCGCCACCGCTGTGCCCGGCTAAAACGAAGGGCGCTTTCCCGGTGCATTGAGATATTGCATATTGATAGTATTCAACTAATTGCCCGATGCTTCCAGGCAATGGGGTCTCTTTTGAAAAGCCCGGATTTGGCAATACCCATATCTCTCTGTCCTGCTCGAAGCTTGCCGCCAGCTCGGCATACTGAAATATCCCCAGTGGCATGTAAGGCGCAATGCAATAGACCACCGGTTGACGTGTCCCGGATGCCAGTTTAATCGCTGGGCTGCCGTTGAGTGGGAGGGCTTCCCGTGTCTGGGGGCGAGCCATCTGACCGATAACGTCCATCAGTTGCAGGCCATGGTCAAATTGTTGCTGAATAAATGCCTGAGAAACCAGTTTGCTCAGCCCTGGCGCCAATATATCAGTGGTATCCGACGGGCGCTCATCGACAACCGCAGCATGGCCAGAAAATGCGTGTTGAGACAGATAGTTAATGAGCGTCTGCGGCGTGGGGTAGTCGAACAACAATGCGGGCGATAACGTCATTCCTGTTGCCTGGGTAAGGCGATTTTTTAATGCGGTCGCCATCATGGAATCCAGCCCCATTTCCTGTAACGAACGATCGGCCGCGATGGTGTGGTTAGCGTCAAGGTGCATGACTTTTGCGATAGCACTGTACACGATGTCGTCTATTGATAACGGGCGTGCGGTTTGCGACGGCAATGGTGTGAGCTTTGCTGCCGGTGAGGCTGTTGCGAGCGACCGGAGCGAGACGCCGTCTGGCCCGTCCAGCCAGTAACGCTGGCGTTGAAAGGCATAAGTGGGTAGCTCGATGAGGTGGCAGCCATAGGGTTCAAAAGCCGCCGACCAGTTAACCGGGCAGTGGCGAATATGCAGCCGAGCTAGCGCGTTCATCAGCTCATCGGTGTCCTGACCGCCCCGACAGAGAGGGCTGATAAACTCAGCATTTTTGAGCTGATGCGGTTGCAGGCAGTGCTGGGCCATGGTGGTCAAAATACCTTGTGGCCCAATTTCAAGGAACGTGACTGGCGCGTTGTCGTCAAATTCCTGTGCCAGGGCGCAGATCCCATCCAAAAACCTCACCGGGGCGCAAACGTGTTCAACCCAATATTCTGGATGGCAAATTTGTTGTGCACTGGCGAGTTGGCCGCTCACGTTCGACATCAGCGGGATCTGTGGAGGATGAAAAGTCAGTGAGGCAATCTGTTGGCGGAAAGTCTCCTGCATCCCTTCCATGTGCGGTGAATGGAACGCATGACTGACATTCAGGCGAGTGGTTCGACGTCCCCGTGCTGAAAAGTACTCGGCTACCTTGAGGGCCGTTTCCCGATCCCCCGAAATCATCGTTGCCGCCGGGCCGTTCAGCGCGGCAATCGCCACCTGCCGTTCATAGCCGGAAAGCTGCGCAACGGTTTCCGCTTCGCTGGCCTGTATGGCTATCATGGCTCCTCCGGCCGGTTGACTCTGCATTAATTGCCCACGTGCAACAATCAGCTGACAGGCATCCTCCAGCGACAATACGCCAGCAACATGTGCGGCGGCGACTTCCCCCACGGAATGGCCTGATAACGCATCTGGCTGGATACCGAAATGCGCGAGCAACCGGAATAAAGACACCTCTAGCGCAAAGAGCGCGGGCTGGGTAAACGCGGTTTGCGCTAACAAAGAGGGCATTT
>JBOFJM010000736.1:0-3477 GCA_051656825.1 Kluyvera sp. | reverse complement strand
CTGCCAGGTCGCCGCATCGAAAACGGCGGCTTACACCCTGTTACGCGCACTATCGACCGTATCGAAAGTTTCTTCGGTGAGCTCGGTTTTACCGTGGCGACCGGCCCGGAAATCGAAGATGATTATCACAACTTCGATGCGCTAAACATTCCAGGACATCACCCGGCACGTGCTGACCACGACACTTTCTGGTTTGATGCTACGCATCTGTTGCGCACCCAGACGTCTGGCGTGCAGATTCGTACCATGAAGGAAAAACAGCCGCCTATCCGCATTATTGCGCCAGGCCGCGTTTATCGTAACGACTACGACCAAACGCACACCCCAATGTTCCACCAGATGGAAGGCCTGATTGTTGATAAAAACATCAGCTTTACCAACCTGAAAGGAACATTGCACGATTTCCTGCGTAATTTCTTTGAGGAAGACTTGCAGATTCGCTTCCGTCCGTCCTACTTCCCGTTCACTGAGCCTTCTGCGGAAGTCGATGTGATGGGCAAAAATGGCAAATGGCTGGAAGTGCTGGGCTGCGGGATGGTGCATCCGAACGTACTGCGTAACGTTGGCATTGACCCAGAAGTTTACTCCGGCTTCGCCTTCGGGATGGGGATGGAGCGTCTGACCATGCTGCGTTACGGCGTCACCGACTTACGTGCGTTCTTCGAAAACGATCTGCGTTTCCTCAAACAGTTTAAATAAGGGCAGGATAAAACAATGAAATTCAGTGAACTGTGGTTACGCGAATGGGTTAACCCAGCCGTTGACAGCGAAGCGCTGTCTGGGCAAATCACCATGGCTGGCTTGGAAGTCGATGGCGTTGATGCCGTTGCAGGTAGCTTCCACGGTGTGGTTGTGGGTGAAGTCGTTGAGTGCGGCCAGCACCCGAATGCGGACAAACTGCGCGTAACGAAAGTTAACGTGGGTGGTGAGCGTCTGCTGGACATCGTGTGTGGTGCGCCAAACTGCCGTCAGGGCCTGCGTGTTGCGGTAGCAACTATTGGTGCGGTACTGCCGGGCGATTTCAAAATTAAAGCGGCTAAACTGCGTGGTGAGCCGTCTGAAGGGATGCTGTGCTCTTTCTCCGAGCTGGGTATTTCCGATGACCATAACGGCATTATCGAGCTGCCGGCCGATGCGCCAATTGGTACTGATATTCGCGAATACCTGAAACTCGATGATAACACCATCGAAATCAGCGTCACGCCAAACCGTGCTGACTGCTTAGGCATTATCGGTGTGGCGCGTGATGTCGCGGTGCTGAACAAGCTGCCGTTGAACGTTCCAGAAATTAACGCTGTTGCGGCAACCATTGATGATGTGCTGCCGATTCAGGTTGACGCTGCAGACGCTTGTCCGCGCTACCTGGGCCGCGTAATTAAAGGCATCAACGTGAAAGCGGCAACCCCGCTGTGGATGAAAGAAAAACTGCGTCGTTGCGGTATTCGTTCAATCGATGCCGTGGTTGATGTCACCAACTACGTTCTGCTGGAGCTGGGTCAGCCGATGCATGCGTTCGATAAAGACCGCATTGAAGGTGGCATTATCGTGCGTATGGCGAAAGAGGGTGAAACGCTGGTACTGCTGGACGGTACTGAAGCGAAGCTCAAAGCGGATACGCTGGTTATTGCGGACCACAATAAAGCGCTGGCGATGGCCGGTATTTTCGGCGGCGAGCATTCTGGCGTGAACGATGAAACCCAGAACGTACTGCTGGAATCCGCTTTCTTCAGTCCGCTGTCTATTACTGGCCGCGCACGTCGTCATGGCCTGCACACCGATGCGTCTCATCGCTACGAGCGTGGTGTAGACCCTGTGCTGCAATACAAAGCGATGGAGCGTGCTACTCGCCTGCTGATTGATATCTGCGGCGGCGAAGCTGGCCCGGTTATTGATGTCACTAATGAAGCGACTCTACCTAAACGTGCCACGATTACGCTGCGTCGTAGCAAACTGGATCGCCTGATTGGCCATCACATTGCCGACGACCAGGTCACCGATATCCTGACTCGCCTGGGCTGCGAAGTGACCGTGGGTAACGATCAGTGGCAGGCCGTTGCGCCAACCTGGCGTTTCGATATGGAAATCGAAGAAGACCTGGTCGAAGAAGTTGCGCGCATTTATGGCTATAACAGCATTCCGAACGAGCCGGTACAGGCTGGTCTGGTGATGGGCAGCCATAAAGAAGCGAATCTGTCGCTCAAGCGCGTGAAAACGATGCTGAACGACAAAGGCTATCAGGAAGTGATCACTTATAGCTTCGTTGACCCGAAAATACAGCAACTGGTGCACCCTGGTGAAGAAGCGCTGATTCTGCCAAGCCCAATCTCCAGCGAAATGTCTGCTATGCGTCTGTCCCTCTGGACGGGTCTGTTGTCAACGGTGGTATACAACCAGAACCGCCAACAAAACCGTGTGCGCATTTTTGAAACGGGCCTGCGTTTTGTTCCTGATACTCAGGCTCCGCTGGGCATCCGTCAGGATGTTATGCTGGGTGGGGTTATCTGCGGTAACCGTTATGAAGAACATTGGAACCTGGCAAAAGAGACCGTTGATTTCTATGATTTGAAGGGGGATCTGGAGTCTGTTCTCGATTTGACCGGTAAATTGTCTGAAATTCAGTTTAAAGCCGAAGCCAACCCAGCGCTGCATCCGGGGCAATCTGCGGCGATTTATCTGAAAGGTGAACGTATTGGTTTCATTGGTGTTATTCACCCTGAACTGGAACGTAAGCTTGATCTGAACGGTCGCACACTGGTGTTTGAACTGGAGTGGAATAAGCTCGCAGACCGCGTGGTTCCTCAGGCTCAGGACATTTCTCGCTTCCCGGCGAACCGTCGTGACATCGCTGTTGTTGTCGCTGAAAATGTCCCTGCTGCAGATATTTTAAACGAATGTAAGAAAGTTGGCGTAAATCAGATAGTTGGCGTAAACTTATTTGACGTGTACCGTGGTAAGGGTGTTGCGGAAGGCTATAAAAGCCTTGCTATCAGCCTGATCCTACAAGATACCAGCCGTACACTCGAAGAAGAGGAGATTGCCGCTACCGTTGCCAAATGTGTAGAGGCATTAAAAGAGCGATTCCAGGCATCATTGAGGGATTGAACCTATGGCGCTTACAAAAGCTGAAATGTCAGAATATCTGTTTGATAAGCTTGGGCTTAGCAAGCGGGATGCCAAAGAACTGGTAGAGCTGTTTTTTGAAGAGATCCGTCGCGCTCTGGAAAATGGCGAGCAGGTTAAACTTTCCGGTTTTGGGAACTTTGATCTGCGTGATAAAAATCAACGCCCGGGACGTAACCCAAAAACGGGTGAAGATATTCCCATTACAGCCCGGCGTGTGGTGACCTTCAGACCTGGTCAGAAGTTAAAAAGCCGGGTTGAAAACGCAACACCGAAAGAAGAGTAATCTGAACTAACTAAAAAGGCCGCTTATGCGGCCTTTTTCTTAGTGCGCCAGAAGGTAAAACAAACCCGTGA
>JBOFJM010000735.1:0-8278 GCA_051656825.1 Kluyvera sp. | reverse complement strand
TACGCCGGAAGATTTAACCGACTGCCCGCTGTACCCCGACAGCTTTGCGCCGGTGTTTACCGCGCTGAAGCCGTTTATTGCGCGTGCGGGTTTAACGCCGTATAACGTGGCGCGCAAACGCGGTGAGCTTAAGTACCTGCTGCTTACCGAAAGCCAGTTGGATGGCGGCATGATGCTGCGTTTTGTCCTGCGTTCTGAGAGCAAACTGGCGCAACTGCGAGCCGCGTTGCCGTGGCTTCAGGCGCAGTTACCACAGTTGAAAGTGATCACCGCCAATATTCAACCGGTGCATATGGCGATTCTGGAAGGGGAGCAGGAAATCTTCCTCACCGAACAGCAGGCGCTGGCGGAAACATTCAACGGCGTGCCGCTGTGGATCCGCCCGCAAAGTTTCTTCCAGACTAACCCGAGCGTTGCCAGCGCGCTGTATGCGACTGCACGAGATTGGGTGAGGGCACTGCCGGTTGATCATATGTGGGATCTGTTCTGCGGCGTTGGCGGTTTTGGCCTGCACTGCGCCACGCCAGATATGACCCTGACCGGGATTGAAATTGCCCCTGAAGCCATCGCCTGTGCGAAGCAATCAGCAGCACAATTGGGGCTGCAAAAGCTGCATTTTCAGGCGCTGGACTCGACTCAGTTCGCTACCGCTCAGGCCGACATACCCCAACTGGTGCTGGTGAATCCGCCACGTCGCGGCATCGGTAAAGCGTTGTGTGATTATTTAAGCCAAATGGCGCCGCAGTATATTGTCTATTCCAGCTGTAATGCCCAGACTATGGCGAAGGATTTTGCCCATCTTACGGGCTACCGCGTAGAGCGTGTACAGTTGTTCGATATGTTCCCGCATACGGCACATTATGAAGTGCTGACACTGTTAATTAAATCCTGATAGCTCTCATCCTTATCTATTTAATAAATTATTAATCTATAAATATTCATAAAAAACATCACTCAAATAAATGCAATTAATTAAAACATTGGTTGCATTTATTGGTATGTTTATTTTTGCAAAACGAATCACATTTAATCACCATAAATCTTTTAATGACCTAATTTGATCACTAGTGTGCTGTTAAGGAATATTTAGCAGGGGTCAATATTATCGGATAAATCGAAAACTATAGGGTGAAGCAGAAATTAATGTCAGTAACAGCTCTGTTCAATGGCTGTGGACTTATTCGCTTATGGAGGGCGCTCGAACAATGTTTTCCAAATTTATAGATGTTATTCAGACATTCCTTACTGAACCAGCAATATTAATAGGTCTATTAGTTGGTATAGGTTATGCACTTGATAAAAAATCACCCATAAAAATTATTACCGGCATGGTGAGTGCGATGGTCGGTTTAATGATGATTTTATTTGGTGGTTTTCAATTTTCAGCAACGTTTAAACCTGTTGCCGAGGCAGTAAGTAAAGCCTATGGCGTACATGGCTATTTAATGGATTCTTACGCAATGAAAGCGGCGACGCAAATTGCGCTAGGAGATAATTTTGGCTATGTAGGTTATGTCTTTGTTCTGGCTTTTTTTACCAATCTCATTTTAGTGTTGTTTGGTCGTTTTACCGGCGCGAAGGGGATATTTCTTACCGGTAATACCGGGGTGTCTCATTCTCAGGCCATATTGTGGTTAATTGTTTTTTGGCTGGGATTTGGTTGGGTACAATCCATTCTTATTGCCGGTATTCTGACGGGCGTATTCTGGGCGTTTTCAACAACACTGATTGTTAAGCCGATTGCCAAAATCACCAATAATGCTGGGTTTACCATCGCGCATAACCAAATGATTGGTCTGTGGTTTTTCTCTAAATTTGCGCACAAGTTTGGCGATCCTGAAAAACACGATGCCGAAAACCTCAAACTACCGGGCTGGCTGGCTATTTTTAACCATAATGTGACGGCAATTGCGATTGTCATGACTATTTTTGTCGGTGGATTTCTACTGGCAACGGGGATTGATAATGTACAGCTGATGGCAAAAGGAAAACCCTGGTATATATACATCATTAATCTTGGCCTGCAGTTTTCGATGTATATGGTTATTCTCCTGCAAGGCGTTCGCATGATGGTTGGCGAGATTAATGCCTCCTTTAAAGGCTGGCAGGATCGATTTATTCCGAATGCCATTCCCGCCGTTGATGTTGCTGCTTTGTTGCCTTTCTCCCCCAATGCTGCCACGTTAGGTTTTATTTTTTGTACCTTTGGCACCATTTTTTCAATGGGGATTCTCCTGTTATTTAAAAGCCCGATTATGGTTTTACCCGGTTTTGTCCCGTTATTCTTTTCAGGTGGCCCGATTGGCGTGTTAGCCAACCGAATGGGGGGATATCGTTCCGTTATTATTTGTACGTTCTTATTAGGCATGATTCAAACATTTGGTACGGTGTGGGCCATTCCATTAACCGGGTTAGCAGAAGAGGGCGTTGGCTGGACGGGTATTTTTGACTGGGCAACGGTGTGGCCCGCTATCTGTGAAATGCTTAAATTTATTGCATCAACATTCCATCTCGGCCCATTTGCGGCGTAAACAACAATCACGATTTAAGGATTAAAAAATGAATACGAAAATTAATATTCTGTTTGTTTGTGGTTATGGTGTTGGCAGTAGTGTGATGTTACAAACCGTCGTAACAAAAGCATTGGCAAAATATGATTTTGCTTTTGATATGGAGCATACGGCGGCGGGAGAAGTGGGTGGCTTTACTGATTGGGCAAATATTTATGCAATATCCAAGAAACTGATTGATGTTGTTAGCCTCGACCCGAAACAAGGTCAATATTTAATACCGATTGAAAATATTATGGATGGGGAAAAAATAGGTAGCCAAATTTATGAAGTTGTTGAAAAGCATTTTCCTCATTTATTGAAAAAAGACTGACTGAGGGCGCGTCATGAAGACGATTATTCTGTTATTTGACAGTTTGAATAAACACTATCTCCCACCCTATGGGGATATGCTGACTCAAGCACCCAATTTCAGACGCCTGGCTGAGCGAACCGCGACCTTTGATAATAGCTATGTCGGCAGTATGCCTTGTATGCCCGCGAGGCGTGAGTTGCACAGCGGGCGATATAATTTTTTACACCGCGAGTGGGGGCCGCTGGAGCCATTTGATGATTCCATGCCGGAGCTTCTGACCAAAGCGGGAATCTATACGCACCTCATCAGCGATCACTTGCATTACTGGGAAGATGGCGGCGGTAATTACCACAATCGCTACAGCTCATGGGAAATTGTACGCGGTCAGGAAGGGGATCACTGGAAGGGAAGCGTTGCCGAGCCAGTGATCCCATCGGTGCTTCGCGTTCCACAGAAACAGAGCGGTGGCGGGGTATCTGGGCTGTGGCGGCATGACTGGGTTAATCGCGAGTATATCCAACGGGAGGCGGATTTCCCGCAGACACAGGTTTTCAACGCTGGCTGTGAATTTATCGCGAAAAACCATTCGCAGGATAATTGGTTGTTACAGGTCGAAACGTTCGACCCTCACGAGCCGTTTTATACCACAGAAGAGTATCTATCATTATATGACGATACCTGGTCTGGCCCGCATTATGATTGGCCTCGCGGCAAAGTTGAAGAAAGTGAAGAGGCGATAGCGCATATCCAGAACCGTTATCGTGCTCTGGTTTCCATGTGTGACAGGAATCTTGGGCGGATCCTTGATTTGATGGATAAACACGATCTTTGGCACGATACGCTGCTGATTGTTGGCACCGATCACGGGTTTCTGCTGGCAGAGCATGGCTACTGGGCGAAAAATCAGATGCCGTACTACAACGAAATCGCCAATACGCCGTTGTTTATCTGGGATCCGCGAAGTGCAGTGCAAGGAGAGCGGCGATCGGCGCTGGTGCAGATGATTGACTGGGGACCTACGGTGCTGGATTTCTTTCAGCAGCCTGTTCCGCCCGATATGCAGGGGAAGGCATTAGCCAGCACGATAGCGGATGATACACCGGTGCGTGATGCCGCTTTATTTGGTGTATTCAGTGGTCATGTCAATGTCACCGATGGCCGGTATGTCTATATGCGAGCCGCGCAGCCGGGAAATGAATGCCTGCTCGCCAATTACACATTGATGCCAATAAAAATGAATTGCCGCTTTGAGCCAAATGAGCTGCGCTCCATCACATTAGCGCCGCCTTTTATGTTTACCAAAGGAGTCCAAACGCTCCGTATTCCGGCGAAGGAGAAATATCCGGGGCTTAGCCAGTTTGGCCATCTTCTGTTTGATATAGAAAACGATCCACATCAGGCTCATCCCCTTCAGGACTCGTCTATCGAGACTCGTATGTTGACGGTGTTATCCCGCTTGATGGCGGAGAATGATGCACCTGATGAACAGTTTCAGCGGCTGGGAATTTGCCGCGTAGAGACGTGATAGCCATAACCCGGCGACCGCCGGGTTATTTTTTGCCCTTCTGGCTGGCTTAGCGTCGCCGGGATAAGTGGATTACTCAGCAAACCATTTATCAGAGATTTTCTGGTAAGTACCGTCGGCTTTAATGGCTTTTAACGCGCCGTTCAGTTTGGTCAGCTGCGCGGTATTATCCGGGCGTACTGCGATGCCGAGGCCGATACCAAAGTATTGCGGATCGGTGACTTTTTCTGTTGCAGCCCCCAACTGAGGGTTGGTTTTCAGCCACTCATTCACTACGGCGGTGTCGCCAAATACCCCGTCGATACGGCCATTTTTCAGGTCGATAATCGCGTTCTGATAGCTGTCGTAGGCGACGGTTTTCACTTCCGGGTGTTTATCCATCAGGTATTTCTGGTGGGTTGTCCCATTTTCCATACCGATACGTTTACCTTTCAGGTCGTCAAAGGTTTTGAACTCGCCTTTTTTAGCAATCACCAGCGCGGAGTTGGCGTAATAAGCGTCGGTAAACGCCACCTGTTTGCTACGCTCTGGCGTGATATCCATACCGGAAATCACCGCGTCATATTTTTTGAATTTCAACGCCGGGATCAGGCTGTCGAAGGCATGGTTAGTAAACGTACATTCAGCCTGCATCTGTTTGCACAGCGCGTTGGCGAGATCGATATCAAAGCCCGCAATCTGGTTATTGGCATCCATTGATTCAAACGGTGGATAGGTTGCGGAAACGCCGAAACTGATTTTCTCTGCGGCACTGGCCCCTACGGCAACGGTGGCAAGTAAGGCGGCCAATACTAATTTTTTCATGAATGAGCTCCTGTCTGTCTGACTTATTGGATGCTGCCCTGCGTGTGGCATGAGTTAACAATGCCATTGAGTGAATTTATATGCAATATATTTGAGTGAATATTTTTACATAAAAACAAAAAAGCGGATAAGCCAGTGGCTTATCCGCTTGCGTGTATTTTGTTTATGCAAAAGTGTGTAAGTAAGATCTACCTTAGTTCCGGCGCTCGAAGGCCAGTGCTTTGCGCTCGATAAGGCGCATCAGTAGCGTTAGCAGGCCGTTAACCACCAGATAAACCACCCCTGCCGCGCCGAACACCATCACATCATAGGTGCGCCCGTACAGTAGCTGCCCGTGGCCCATAACCTCCATCAACGTGATGGTATAAGCCAGCGAGGTACTTTTGAACACCAGCACCACTTCGTTGGAATAAGACGAGAGCGCGCGTTTAAGGGCATAAGGCAACAGGATTGCCAACGTGTCTTTTTTATTCATCCCCAATGCGCTACAGGACTGCCACTGGCCTTCTGGAATGGCTCGAATCGCCCCGAAGAACAGTTGTGTGGTGTAGGCCGCACTGTTGAGCGACAGCGCAATCAGCGCGCAAAGCCACGGCTCCGAGAGCAGATGCCACAACACCGGGTAGTTCTGTAACGTTGGAAACTGCCCTGGCCCGTAGTAGATAAGGAAAATCTGCACCAGCAGCGGTGTACCGGTAAACAGCGTGATGTAGCCACGAACCAGCCACACCAGCACCGGTGTTTTCAGGGGCAGGATAATGGTGAAAATCAGTGCCAGTACCAGCGCCACAACAATCGAGGCGACGGTCAGCGTCAGGCTGGTGTGCAGCCCTTTCATCAGTTCCGGTAAATACTCGAGCATCAGCCTGGTCTCCGTTCAAAGCGAGTCGTACGCAGGTCAATGCGTTTGAGAATGTACTGGCTCAGCAGGGTGATGACCAGGTAAATGGCAGCCGCTACGATGTACCAGGTAAATGGCTCCTGGGTACGGGTGGCGATGCTTTTGGTTTGCAGCATCAGATCATTCACGCTAATCAGCGACACCAGCGCGGTGTCCTTCAACAGTACCAGCCACTGGTTACCCAGCCCCGGCAGCGCGTGACGCCACATTTGCGGCATCACCAGCCGGAAGAAGATAGCGCTTTTCGACAGCCCCAACGCCTGGCCCGATTCCCACTGACCCGCAGGCACGGCTTTCAGCGCGCCGCGCAGCGTTTGCGAGGCGTAGGCCGCGTACAGCAAAGAGAGCGCAATCACGCCGCACAGGAACGGGCTAACGTCAAAGTTTTCAATCTGCATCTGTACCGGAATCTGCACGACACCGAGGTTAAGGGTGAAGCCATCAGAGAGCGTTAACAGTAGCTGTGAAGAACCAAAATAGATAAACAGCACGACCAGGATTTCTGGCAGGCCGCGAAGTACCGTAACCAGCGCGGAACCAATCCATGCAATAGGACGCCATTTTACTGACTCCCACACCGCAAAGAACATTGCCAGCGCTAGCCCGATAATCAGTGCACAAACGGCAAGGCCGACGGTCATGCCGGCGGCGCTTGCTAAAGGAAGCATTTCGTTCATCAAGTCTTACTTCTGGAACCATTTGGCGTAAATAGTGGCGTAAGTGCCATCTTTCTTCACTTTTTCCAGCGCAGCATTAAATTTCTGCTGTAGCTCGGTGTTGCCCTGACGTACGGCAATACCCAGGCCAGTACCAAAGTAACCTTTGTCGGTCACTTTATCGCCTACGGCCGCCAGTTTATCGTTAGATTTCAGCCACTCGGTCACGACTGCAGTGTCACCAAACACGGCGTCGATACGGCCATTTTGCAGATCCAGCTTCGCATTCTGGTAGCTGTCGTAAGGCACCGTGGTGATTTCCGGATGTTTATCCATGATGAATTTCTGGTGCGTAGTACCGTTCTGGACGCCGACTTTTTTGCCTTTCAGCTGGTCGATGCCGGTGAACTTGCCTTTCACGCCGATAAACAGGGCAGAATTGTCGTAGTACGGCGTGGTGAACAGCACCTGTTTTTCCCGCTCTGGCGTGATATCCATCCCTGCCATGACTGCGTCGATACGGCGGAATTTCAGGCTTGGGATCAGGCTATCGAAGGATTGGTTGCTGAAGGTACAGGTGGCATCAATCTCTTTACTCAGCGCATTCGCCAGATCCACGTCAAAGCCGACTATCTGGTTGTTGGCATCCATTGACTCAAACGGAGGGTAAGATGCTTCGGTTGCAAAACGCAGAGTTTCAGCAGCGGTTGCAGAAAGGCTGAAGCTGGCGAGCAGCGCGGCAATCAGTACTTTTTTCATAGTCATTGTCCTGAGTCTCAGTGAGAAAGATAACTTCTAAATGCTTCAGTCTGTGGGCTGTTAAAGCAGCTTGCATCGCCTTGTTCGACGATATAACCGTTTTCCATGTACACCACGCGGCTGGCCGTTTTACGCGCCACTTCCACTTCGTGGGTGACGATAACCTGAGTAATGTTGGTTTCAGCCAGTTCATGAATGATGCTGACTATCTGGGCGGTAATTTCTGGGTCAAGCGCAGCGGTTGGTTCGTCAAACAGCAGAACCTGCGGCTCCATCATCAGCGCACGCGCAATGGCGACACGCTGCTGCTGACCACCGGAAAGGTGCAGCGGATAGCGATCGCTAAACGGTTTAAGGCGCAGACGATCCAACAGTTTTTCTGCTCGTTGCATGGCCTTATCTTTGCTTAGCCCCAGCACGCGGCACGGCGCTTCGATAAGATTCTGCACCACCGTCAGGTGAGGCCACAGATTGTATTGCTGGAAGACCATACCCACGTTTTGACGCAGTTCGCGAATCGCTTTGTCAGACGGGGCTTTGGCAAAATTGAAATGGTTACCCGCAATCGCCAGCGTGCCAGATTTCGGCATCTCTAGCAGATTCAGCACGCGCAGCAGTGAGCTTTTACCCGCACCGCTAGGGCCAAGCAGCACCAGCGTTTCGCCCTCCGGGCATTGAAGCGTGATGTCGAATAGCGCCTGATGTGCGCCATAAAAGCAGTTAATGCCGTCTAATTTAATGCTCATTGATACCCGTCACGAATGTGTT
>JBOFJM010000734.1:0-10789 GCA_051656825.1 Kluyvera sp. | reverse complement strand
GAGGCGATGGCTGAGTTTTTCACCAGGTTCATCATCTCAGAGGTCATTGGCGGCACGATAACGCGGTAAGCGTTCGGCAGCAGCACGTAGCGGTAGGTTTGCGGTAGCGTCAGCCCCATCGCCAGCGCGGCGTTTTTCTGCCCGCGCGGCAGTGACTGAATTGCCGCCCGCACCTGTTCGCACACGCGGGCAGCGGTGAACAGGCCCAGGCAAATCATCGATGAAAGGAAGAACTGAATATTTGGGTCCAGTTCAGACTTAAACCACATGCCGAGGTTTTCCGGCAGCAGTTCTGGCATGACGAGATACCAGGTAAAGAACTGCACAATCAGCGGTACGTTACGAAACAGCTCAACGTAGCAAGTCCCGATAGCGGATAACCCACGGTTAGGTACGGTACGCAGAATGCCAAACAGCGAGCCGACGAAGAAGGCGATAATCCATGCGGTAATGGAGAGCGCGACGGTGACCTGGAAACCGCTCCAGAGCCAGCCAAGATAGGTGGTGTTGCCGAAAGGGGCCTGTTGTAAAAATATTCCCCAGTTCCAGTCTATTGACATAAATGGACTCCCGAAAAAAAAGGGTAGCAGGATCCCTGCTACCCTCGAAGATTGTTGAACAGCGTTTTGCGGTATTCAGGCCAGGTGGGGAACGACCACCTGACTTATAGTCTGTCCGTGCTGAACACAATCGAGAGGGCAGATTATTCCGCCCCATATTTTTCTAATTAGTTAAGTGCTTTGTCGTTTGGTGTTTTGAACAAGGCTTTCATTTCATCTGACAGCTCGAAGTTCATGTTCAGGTTTTTTGGTGGAATTGGGTTTTTGAACCACTTATCAAACCATTTTGCCGCTTCGCCGGAAGTCTGCGCCTGTGCGATGGTGTCATCCATCAGCTTTTTAAACTCAGGATCGTTTTTACGCAGCATACAGCCGTAGGCTTCCTGGGACTGTGGCTTGCCGACAATCTCCCAGTTATCCGGTTTTTTAGCTTTTGCACGCTCACCTGCCAGCAGGGCGTCATCCATCATAAAGGCCACTGCGCGGCCGCTTTCCAGAGTACGGAAAGAGTCACCGTGATCTTTCGCGCTGATGATGCGCATATTCATTTTTTGCTCGTCGTTCAGCTTATGCAGCAGAATTTCAGAGGTTGTACCGGAGGTCACGACAACCGCTTTATCTTTTAAGTCTGGGAAGTCTTTAATATCACCACCTTTTTTCGCCAGCAGACGCGTGCCGACGACAAAAATGGTGTCAGAGAATGCGGCCTGTTTCTGGCGTTCAACGTTGTTAGTGGTGGATCCACATTCAAAATCGAAAGTGCCGTTTTGCAGCAGTGGGATACGGTTCTGAGAGGTGATAGGAATCAGCTTCACATCCAGTTTCGGGTTGTTGAGCTTTTTCTTTATCGCTTCAACGATGGCATTGGAGTAGTCCTGGGAGTAACCAACCACTTTTTGCTGGTTATCGTAATAGGAGAATGGCACGGAAGATTCGCGGTGACCGACGACGATAACGCCATTTTTGGCAATTTTTTCCAGGGTTTGCCCTGCTGGCGCGGCTTCTGTTGCCGGTTTGGCGTCTTCTGCATGAGCCAGACCCGCAGTCATTCCCATGACCAACATGGCCGTAGCCAGTTTACGTAATTGCATATCCCACTCCTTTATCTTCTGCATCGGCAAAGATGCAGTGATACCCATTGTGAATGTTGTGTTGTTATTGTCTGCAACTTTACCGTGCAGCGTTATGTGTGTTTGTTAGCATTTAGTTTGGCTTAATGTAAAGATTTTGCTGCGATATTGTTTATTTTTGCGAAGCGCGCCGCACCACTCTGAAGCAAGAATCACTGATTGCACGAATATGGTGCTACCGATGATTCGTTGTGGTGCAACTGGGTTGCGCTAATGCGTTGTTCGCAGTTGCCTGATTTTATAAAGCAATTGGTGTGCCAGATTGGCGATGAGGCGGGATGCTTCCCTCACCCCTAAAGGGGCGAGGGAGATGGGAAAGAAAATTATCGACGGCGCTGACGCAAGCTCATTACCAGCGCCCCAAAGCCAAACAGCGCCGTAATTAGCCACAGTGGCCAGTTTCCGGTGCGGGCATAAGGCGTTAAGCCGGTGGTTGGCGTCACGTCAGTGGTTAAGACCTGGCGAGTAAACTGCGGGATCATCGCCTGAATTTCACCTCGTGGGCCAATGACGGCGGTAATCCCGTTGTTGGTGCTGCGCAACAGTGGACGTGCCAGCTCCAGCGCCCGCATTCTGGCCATCTGGAAGTGCTGCCACGGACCGATGGATTTACCAAACCAGGCATCGTTAGAGATAGTCAGCAGGAAGTTGGTGTCCGGGCGGAAGTTGTCACGCACCTGCTCGCCAAGAATAATCTCGTAGCAGATAGCCGCCGTCAGTTTCAGGTTATGTGCCTGGAGCTGTGGCTGAATATACGGCCCACGGCTAAATGATGACATCGGCAGGTCGAAGAACGGCGCGAGCGGGCGCAGAATCGCCTCCAGCGGGACAAACTCGCCAAACGGTACCAGATGGTTTTTGTTATAGCGGTTGCTTGACTCATAGCTATACGGGCTGTCTTTGCCCAGCGTGATGATGGTGTTGTAGGTGTCGTAGCGGTTCTGCTTATTGAGGCGTGAATCGACGATACCGGTAATCAGCGTGCTGTTTTTCGCCCGCAGTAAATCATCCATCATGCTGAGAAAACGCTGCTGATTGATTTCCAGATCGGGAATCGCTGACTCCGGCCAGATAATGAGCTGTGATTTGCCCATCTCTTTCTCGGTGGCATCGAGATAAACTTTCAGCGTGTTCAGTAACTGATTTTCATCCCACTTCAGCGCCTGTGGAATGTCGCCCTGCACTAAGGAGACGCGCGTCGTTTTATCCGTCTGGAACGAGTACCACTGAATGTAACGCAGCGGGAAAGGCAGGGCGAACAGCACGATAGCGACCACCAGTGGACGCCAGTTGCGGGTGGCTAACGCCAATACTAGCAGACCGCTAACGACCATCAGCAGGAAGTTTATTGCCTCGACGCCCATTACCGGCGCCAGCCCTTTCAGCGGGCCGTCAATCTGGCTATAGCCAAACTGTAGCCACGGGAAGCCCGTCAGCACCCAGCCGCGCAGGAACTCGGTCAACTGCCAGACGACCGGAGCGGCAATCGCCACGCGCAGCCAGGTGGTTTTAGGCCACAGGCGTGACAAAATTTCCGCGAACAAGCCGGTATACAGTGAGAGGTAGGCTGCCAGCAGCACTACTAAGAAGACGTTGACCGGGCCAGGCATACCGCCAAATTGCGCGATACTGACGTAGACCCAGTTAATACCGCTGCCAAACAGGCCAAAACCCCAGGCATAACCAATTGCCGCTGCCTGCACCGGACGACGGTTTAGCGTCAATCCTTGCAGGCCCATCAGCGAGATAATCGCAGCCGGCCAGAAGTCATAAGGAGAAAAAGCCAGCGTTCCGCTGGCTCCGAGTAACAGCGCCAGCAGCAGACGAATGCGCTGGCGTTCAAGCAATGAGGCAAATGCCATGGAGATTATTCATCCACTTTCGGTTGAGGGGAATCGTCCGGGATTTTAACATGAACCTGAATAATACGACGGCTATCGGCCATTGCCACTTTGAACTGGTAACCATCGATGTCAATGGTTTCGCCACGTGCTGGCAGGTGGCCAAACGCCTGCATGACCAGGCCGCCGATGGTGTCCACTTCTTCATCGCTGAAGTGAGTGCTGAACGCATCGTTGAAGTCCTCTATTGAGGCCAGAGCACGAACGGTCCAGGTGTGGCGGCTGAGCTGGCGGAAGTCGATATCATCTTCTTCGTCATACTCATCTTCAATTTCGCCGACGATAAGCTCAAGAATATCTTCGATGGTGACCAAACCGGAGACACCACCAAACTCATCAATCACGATGGCCATATGGTAACGCTGAGAGCGGAACTCCTTCAGCATACGGTCAACCCGCTTGCTTTCAGGGACAACAACTGCGGTGCGTAACACTTTATCCATGCTGAATGCTTCGGCATCGCTGCGCATAAACGGCAGCAAATCCTTAGCCATCAGAATCCCTTCAATGTGATCTTTGTCCTCGCTGATAACCGGGAAACGAGAGTGGGCGGACTCGATGATGACATCAAGACATTCGTCCAACGTTTGGTTGCGTTTCAGGGTAATCATCTGGGAGCGAGGGATCATGATGTCGCGGACGCGTTGGTCAGCGATATCCATTACCCCTTCGAGCATGTCGCGCGTATCTTCATCGATAAGCTCGTTCTGCCCGGAATCACGGATCAGCGCCAGGAGGTCGTCACGGTTTTTGGGTTCACCGTGAAAGAGCTGGCTGAGTAAGAGGGAGAAAAATCCCTTTTTGCTGTTTACTGTGTCACTACTGTGTGAATTGTCGTCGCTCATGGCGTCGTTTGGGTTCTCATGTTGATTGAACTGTCGCGCGTCACGCGGATATTCAGCGCTGGACGGCATGTAAAAGCGTCGGGCCGCAGCCCGACATCTTATTCTTTCTCGGAAATGTACGGATCCTCATAGCCCAGAGCAAGCATTATCTCTGTCTCGATGCCTTCCATTTCTTCTGCTTCTTCATCTTCGATATGGTCGTAGCCCAGCAAATGCAGGCTGCCGTGTACTACCATGTGCGCCCAGTGGGCATCCAGCGGCACTTCCTGCTCTTTGGCTTCTCGCTCAACCACCTGGCGGCAGATGATTAAATCGCCCAGCAACGGTAGCTCAATTCCCGGCGGTGCTTCAAACGGGAAAGAGAGCACGTTAGTGGATTTGTCCTTGCCACGGTAGGTGAGGTTCAGCTCGTGGCTTTCCGCTTCATCAACCAGGCGAATCGTGACTTCTGATTCTTCCTGAAATTGCGGGATAACGGCATCTAGCCATGTCTGAAACTGACTTTCGTCTGGCAGACCGGTGTTATCTTCACAGGCCAACTGGAGATCGAGGATCACCTGACTCATTTCTGCTCCTGCTCTTGAGCTTCGCGTTTACGCTCTGCTGCCAGCTCGGCTTTACGTTTTTGTTCGGCTTCTTCCCAGGCTTCATAAGCGTTAACGATGCGGGCGACCACAGGGTGGCGCACGACGTCTTCGCTGTGGAAGAAGTTAAAGCTGATTTCATCGACATCTGCCAGCACTTCAATGGCGTGACGCAGGCCAGATTTGGTGCTGCGCGGCAGGTCAATCTGGGTGACGTCGCCGGTAATCACTGCTTTCGAGTTAAAGCCGATACGCGTCAGGAACATTTTCATCTGTTCGATGGTGGTGTTCTGGCTCTCATCGAGAATAATAAACGCATCGTTCAGCGTACGACCGCGCATGTAGGCCAGCGGAGCGACTTCAATTACGTTGCGCTCCATTAGCTTTTCGACTTTCTCAAAGCCAAGCATCTCGAACAGCGCGTCATACAGCGGGCGCAGATACGGGTCAACTTTTTGGCTCAGGTCACCCGGCAGGAAGCCCAGTTTTTCACCGGCTTCTACCGCCGGACGGGTCAGCAGAATACGGCGAATTTCCTGGCGCTCCAGGGCATCAACCGCTGCCGCCACCGCCAGATACGTTTTACCCGTACCCGCAGGGCCGACACCAAAGGTGATGTCGTGGTCAAGGATATGGGCAATGTACTGCGCCTGGTTTGGCGTGCGCGGCTTAATGACTCCACGCTTGGTTTTGATATTGATAGCTTTGCCGTATTCCGGCACGCTCTCGGCGCTCTGTTCCAGCACTCGCGCTTCTTTAATCGCCAGATGAATCTGTTCTGGCTCAATATCTTGTGTCTGACCGCGCATCGGGGCGGTATCGACATACAGGCTACGCAGAATATCGGCAGCGGCGGTCACGCAAATCGCGCGTCCCGTCAGTTTGAAATGGTTATCGCGGCGGTTTATTTCGATGCCCAGTCGTCGCTCTAGCTGTTTGATATTGTCATCAAACGGGCCGCACAGGCTCAGCAGACGGGCATTGTCTGCCGGCTCCAGGGTAATTTCGCGAGTATCTATGTTCAAACTGTTCCTCTTATTTATGTATAGCCGGAAGACGAGCGTTCACCGGCCTGTAAAGGAATTATTCACGCCACAGTTAAAAGGCGCAAGCATTGCAATAAATATGGGGATGGCGAGAGGAAATACAAGGCCCGCCAGGACAGACGGGCCAGCACGATTAAGGCTGGTAAATCCCCACGCCCAAATCGTTTTCTTTACGGGTACGAGCAATAACGGACTCCGGCGACTCTACGACGCGCAGCCCCATTTCTTCCTCGGTACGCACAAGTTTACCGCGCAGTGAGTTGGTGTAGACGTCAACGATTTCAACATCGACAAATTTACCAATCATGTCTGGCGTGCCTTCGAAATTCACCACACGGTTATTCTCGGTACGGCCTGTCAGTTCCATAATGCTCTTACGCGAAGTGCCTTCGACCAGGATACGCTGAACAGTGCCCAACATCCGGCGGCTCCACGCCATCGCCTGTTGGTTGATGCGATCCTGGAGAATATACAGGCGCTGCTTTTTCTCCTCTTCTGGTACATCGTCAACCATATCGGCGGCTGGCGTACCAGGACGTGCAGAGAACACAAAACTATAGCTGACGTCGAAGTTAACCTCAGCAATCAGTTTCATGGTCTGTTCAAAGTCTTGCGTGGTTTCGCCAGGGAAGCCGACGATAAAGTCTGAGCTAATCTGAATATCCGGTCGCGCCGCGTGCAGTTTGCGGATAATCGACTTATATTCCAGCGCGGTGTGCGTGCGGCCCATCAGGTTTAATACACGGTCGGAACCGCTTTGAATCGGCAGATGCAGGAAGCTGACCAGCTCCGGCGTGTCGCGATACACCTCGATGATGTCGTCGGTAAATTCGATAGGATGGCTGGTGGTGAAGCGAACGCGGTCAATGCCGTCGATAGCCGCCACCAGACGCAGCAACTCTGCGAACGAACCGGTAGTGCCGTCGTAGTTCTCACCGCGCCAGGCGTTAACGTTCTGCCCCAGCAGGTTAACTTCACGCACGCCTTGAGCCGCTAACTGGGCGATTTCAAACAGAATGTCATCGCATGGGCGACTCACTTCTTCACCGCGCGTATACGGTACTACGCAGTAAGTGCAGTATTTGTTGCAGCCTTCCATGATGGAGACAAACGCAGTTGGGCCGTCGGCGCGAGGTTCCGGCAAACGGTCAAATTTTTCGATTTCCGGGAAGCTGACGTCGATAACCGGCTTATGGTTACCGCGCACGGCGTTGATCATCTCCGGCAGACGGTGCAGCGTTTGTGGGCCAAAAATAATATCTACGTAGTGCGCGCGCTGACGGATGAGTTTGCCTTCCTGAGAAGCCACACAACCGCCGACACCAATAATCAGGCCTGGTTTTTTTTCTTTGAGTAATTTCCAGCGGCCTAATTGGTGGAACACTTTTTCCTGCGCTTTCTCGCGAATTGAGCAGGTATTCAGCAGCAGGACATCCGCTTCTTCTGCCACGTCGGTCAGTTGATACCCATGTGTGGCATCCAGCAGATCGGCCATCTTGGATGAATCGTACTCGTTCATCTGACAGCCCCAGGTTTTAATGTGGAGTTTTTTTGTCATCGACTTGCTCTTGCTCAATTGTGAATCGCCAACATTGCAGGGCGCGTATTGTAATGCTTTGGCGCGGTTGTGACCAGCGTGACGGTTATTAGCCTAAAGTCCGAAAAAGTCCGGTAAACTGAGGGAATTCGGGTTTAAGGATAATAAATGATGACAATTCTACACACAGATGTTGCCGTCGTTGGCGGTGGAATGGTCGGCGGGGCGCTGGCATTAGCGCTGGCACAGAACGGCTTTACGGTCAGCGTGCTGGAAAAGGCCGCGCCGCCTGCGTTTGATGCGGCTTCTCAGCCGGATGTGCGGATTTCAGCTATTAGTGCTTCCTCCGTATCGCTGTTGCGAAGCCTTGGCGTTTGGGACGCGGTGCTGGCGATGCGCGCTCATCCCTGGCGCTGCCTGGAAACCTGGGAGTGGCAATCGGCGCACGTGGTGTTTGATGCCCAAGAGCTTAAGCTGCCGAATCTGGGTTATATGGTGGAGAATAACGTCCTGCAATTAGCGCTGTGGCAGGCGTTAGAGGCGCATCCGCAGGTGACGCTGCATCATGGCGCTTCACTTCACGCCATGCGGGTTGAAGGCGACAGCCATCGGTTAGGTTTGTCGGATGACGTGGAAATCGAGGCCCGTTTGGTGGTGGGCGCTGACGGTGCGCTCTCTCAGGTTCGTCAACTGGCGGGGATTGGCATTCATGGCTGGCAGTATCCACAGTCATGTATGTTGATTACGGTACAGTGCGAAAACGAACCTGGTGACAGCACCTGGCAACAATTTTCACCTACGGGGCCGCGCGCATTTTTACCGCTGTTCGATCATTGGGCGTCGCTGGTGTGGTACGACACGCCAGCGCGTATTCGCCAGCTACAGTCGCTACCGATGCCGCAGCTTCAGCGTGAAATCGCCACCCATTTCCCGCAGCGTTTAGGCCATGTGACCCCGGTTGCCGCTGGGGCATTTCCGCTAACCCGACGCCACGCCCAGCATTATATCCAGCCGGGTTTAGCGCTGGTGGGCGATGCGGCGCACACTATCCATCCGTTGGCGGGGCAGGGGGTAAACCTGGGTTATCGCGATGTGGATGCGCTGATCGATGTATTAGCCAACGCCCGTAGCTATGGTGAGGACTGGGCCAGTGAGCGAGTGCTCAAACGTTATCAAACCCGCCGCCGTAGCGACAATTTGCTGATGCAATCTGGCATGGATCTGTTCTATGCCGGTTTCAGTAACGATCTCAAACCGTTGAAGATTTTTCGAAATATTGGCTTGATGGCTGCGCAACGTGCTGGCGTGTTGAAACGTCAGGCGTTGAAATATGCTTTAGGGCTGTAGCGCGCGATGTGCCGGGTGGCGGCAATGTCTTACCCGGCCTACACATAGTTGCAGAATCGTAGGCCTGATAAGCATTGCGCCACCAGGCATTTTCTTAAACGACAAAAACAAAAAAGCCCGCCGAAGCGAGCTTTTTTAATTTGGCTGGGGTACGAGGATTCGAACCTCGGAATGCTGGTATCAGAAACCAGTGCCTTACCGCTTGGCGATACCCCAACGGGTGCATTCACACAGTGAACGACTTTTTGAAATTGGCTGGGGTACGAGGATTCGAACCTCGGAATGCTGGTATCAGAAACCAGAGCCTTACCGCTTGGCGATACCCCAACAATTTTTTTTAGTTTACCGAAATAATCGATAAATTTCTAATTTGGTGGCTACGACGGGATTCGAACCTGTGACCCCATCATTATGAGTGATGTGCTCTAACCAACTGAGCTACGTAGCCAGATTTTTCTTCGATGGCTGGGGTACCTGGATTCGAACCAGGGAATGCCGGTATCAAAAACCGGTGCCTTACCGCTTGGCGATACCCCAATACCGTCGCGGATAACCGCAAATATCGAAGAAATATGGCTGGGGTACCTGGATTCGAACCAGGGAATGCCGGTATCAAAAACCGGTGCCTTACCGCTTGGCGATACCCCATCCGTGCAACGCTTACGGGTGAATGGTGCGGGAGGCGAGACTTGAACTCGCACACCTTGCGGCGCCAGAACCTAAATCTGGTGCGTCTACCAATTTCGCCACTCCCGCAAAAAAGATGGTGGCTACGACGGGATTCGAACCTGTGACCCCATCATTATGAGTGATGTGCTCTAACCAACTGAGCTACGTAGCCATCTTTTTTTCGCGCTACCTTATCGGCGTTGCGGGGCGCATTATGCTTATTGAGCCTAATACCGTCAACCCCTTTTTCAATGAAATTCACTGGAATGTGACTGTTTGGTTGGGTTGTGAACAGCATGGCGCATTATTCGGCAATTATTGGTTATTTAACGTTATAAAGGCCCATAAGTATAACCCGACTCAATACGCGTCTATCGGGTTAAAACACTGACAATAGAAACGACGGGGCCGCCCACCGTGCGCTTTAAGGCACCAAAAGCCAGCGTTTTGAGCAAATGACCCGCGCCAACACGCAGTGTGTTCTCAATATAGCTTTTATCTTTTTGGCTACTCAGCCATTGCGCCTGTTCCAGCTCCGTCAGCAAGTCATTTGCGGCAATTTTGGCAGAATCGAAATTGATAGCCACCGAACCGGCATATAAACGGTGCACGATTTCGTGAATTCCATCGCGGCTGCGTAGTGTGTCTATCAGTCGCGAGACTTCCTGAGGGTGACGCTGAATCCAGCTAGAGCGAATACGAATGCGATTGGGAGTCTGGTGCAGGTAAGGAGTCATAGCCGCCTCATATTTTACTTATGTAGTAGTAATGAGAGTAATTTATATTTGCATTACCGCCATGTCCAGCCTTCCCCGTTCGCAGAGCAAAAAAGAATCGCTCATTTCATTTTGATACACCGCAAGAGAAGGGCGATTAGCGCTTTTTGGCGCTTTTCATCTGTGATTGTATTGATGCCACCTATAAATATGAGGGTATTAAATGATATGCCTGTTGAATCCCTTGGCGACTTATTGACACTACGCCGCTTTGTCGAAGTGGCGCATCATATTCCTGGGCGCTTACGCCTGCGTTTTTCCAACAAGCTGATAGCCAGCCTCAGCCACGGCAAACTTAAACAGCTTGATGCTTATTGCCATCCTGAAGGGTATCTCCGGCGTTATCAGATCAATAGCGACAGCGGCTCTATTGTCCTTGAGTACGATGCGGCGG
>JBOFJM010000733.1:0-3080 GCA_051656825.1 Kluyvera sp. | reverse complement strand
CGTTATCCACCAGCGCGGAGAGAAACGTGAGCGCCACCGCGCCCGCAATGCCGAGATACAGCCGAATTTCCACGCCACGGTGCGCCCGCATGGCATCCCAGGCGCCCGGCAAATATCCCAGGTAGTTCAGTGCCGCCACAAGTCCGGCGCTGGTCAGCGTGAGCTGCCCTTCCGCTATCATCAACGGCACTTGCGGCGTAAAGGCGAACCGGCCAATGCCAATAGTGGCGACCAGTGCCAGGAACCCGCTTAGCGCAATACGTACCGGCATGAATGCCTCAAATGTAAAATAAAAGTTATCACAATGATGCAACATATAAGTGTTATGCGGAAGTGAAAGTTACTCACCGTCGGTGAATTATCTGTATGATGGGACAATCAATTCTGACCAAAACTGCGAGGAGCCCGCATGGAAATGCTGGAAGAGCACCGCTGTTATGGCGGCTGGCAACAGCGCTGGCAGCACCATTCTGCCACACTTAATTGTCCAATGACCTTTAGCCTGTTTTTACCGCCTGAAGGCAAAAAAACACCGCCACCGGTTCTGTACTGGCTTTCGGGCTTGACCTGTAACGATGAAAACTTCACCACCAAAGCGGGTGCACAACGTGTGGCGGCTGAGCTGGGAATTGTGCTGGTGATGCCCGACACCAGCCCACGCGGTGACGGTGTCGCGAATGACGCCGGTTACGACTTAGGCCAGGGTGCAGGATTCTATCTCAACGCCAGCGAGTCTCCGTGGGCGGCGCATTATCAGATGTACGATTATTTGCGCGATGAGCTTCCGGCGTTAATTCAGGCGCAATTTAACGTTAGCGCACGCTGCGCAATTAGCGGTCACTCGATGGGTGGACACGGCGCGCTGATGCTGGCGCTGAAAAATCCGGGTAAATATTGCAGCGCCTCGGCGTTCGCGCCCATCGTCAACCCAAGCCAGGTGCCGTGGGGTAAAAAAGCCTTTGCCGCCTATTTGGGTGACGATAAATCCCGCTGGGCGCAATGGGATAGCTGCGAACTGCTGCTCGCCAGCCGTCGTGAAGACGCCATTCCCATGCTGATAGACCAGGGCGATAACGACCAGTTCCTCGCCGACCAACTCCAGCCAGCCGTATTTGCCGAAGCCGCCCGGCAAAAAGAGTGGCCGCTGACGCTGCGCATTCAGCCAGGCTATGACCATAGCTATTACTTTATTGCGTCGTTTATTGAAGATCACCTGCGTTTCCACGCGCAATATTTGCTGAAATAACCCATCACTCAGGCAAGGTGTAGGGATACGCCTTGCGATATTGCAGCGGTGTCTTGCCCATATTTTTACGAAAACAGGTAATAAACCAGGCGTATTCGGTAAACCCGACCATAGCGGCAATCTCTTTTACCGAATGCTGTGAATGCAGCAAAAATTCACAGGCCTGGCGAATCCGCCGCATCGTTAAATATTCCTGAATCGTGCCGCCGGTTTCATCATGAAAACGGCGCGACGTATGCCCACGCGAGCAGCCCATCACCGCCGCAATATCATCCAGCGAACAGCGCTCGTGGTAGTGAGTTTCCAGCCAGCGAATAATGGTCGATGAAAAGGTATTGTGCCCTGCCGCCTGCTCTTGCTGCGGCAGCAGGCTAATGAGCTGCATAATTAAAAACACGCTATCGCTGGTGCTCCAGCTCTCGTCGCGGGTCAATTCTTCAAAGCGTTGTAACAGCCTTTCAATCACTGGCTGTAGGTCGCCAACGTCAAATACTCGCGCCTTCTCACCGCGCCCGCACAACTGGCGCAACAGCATTTGCTGACGCGGGAAATCGCGCAGCCACGGCTCCAGCAGCAACGGGTTAAAGTGCAGCGTGGTACGATGATAAATATTGCGATCGTCTTGCTCGACATACACTTTGTGGAGTTTGCCCGGCGGGAAAATAAATAACCGCCCCGGCTTCACCGTATATTGCTGGTGCTCCATCAGCGCAATGCCCACCCCGCGTGACACCGACAAAATTTCCGCACACTGATGCCAGTGATAATAGTTAGCGGGCATATTCTGCATCCGGTTGAAATAGATCGACTTATCGTTGAGATGGATCTGCTCAAGATAGGTTGTGTCTTCCGTTCGCTGAGAATGCGCCACCGCGTTAGCCTCGCATGTTAATAAACTTAAACTTTCATCATCGAAATAAAACTTTTTCCCTAAGTTACGCCATAAAATTAATTTTAATTACCAGACATACGCAAAAGTAAGAGCACAATCACATTTGTCTACCGCACCAAATTCCTATTATTCGCTCGCCATCAACGGTTTGAAACAGGGTTTCACTATGCGGACGAAGACAGAATACAGTGCGTTAGTACAGCGGTGGGTCGCAGCCGCTATTCCTCATTTATCGGCAGATTGCACCCGGCTTCATGCGGGCGACACCGCCGCGCAGTACCCGGACGATGTCGCCGGAATGGAAGGCTTTATTCGTCTGCTGTGGGGCGTATTTCCACTGGTCAACGGCGGCGTGACGCCGCAATGGCACGACAAATTTATCGAGGGTATTCGTCATGGCTGTGACCCGCAGCACCCCGGTTATTGGGGGGATGTCGGCGACAACGATCAGCGCTGCGTAGAGATGGCGGCGTTTGGCCTCGGGCTGGCGCTGCCGCACAGTGGGCTATGGGCGTCGCTGGATAACGTAAGCCGGGACAACCTCGTCAACTGGCTTTGTCAAAGCGCCAACGTGGCGGTTCCTGATAACAACTGGCACTTTTTCCCGGTGCTGATTCAGGTTGGGCTAAAGTGCGTTGGGCGCGAGTACGACATGGCGGTTATCAACCGCCATCTGGATGCCATTGAGCCGTTTTGGCTCGGCAATGGCTGGTACTGCGACGGGCATGGCAAACCGCGCGATTACTATATCTCTAGCGGTTTTCACTTCTACAGCCTGCTGTACAGCCACTTTATGCAGGATATCGACCCGGAGCGCTGCCTGCGTTATCGCCAGCGCGCGCAGCAGTTTGCCCGTGATTACGGTTACTACTTCACCGCCAAGGGCGACGCGACCCCGTTTGGTCGTAGCCTGACATATCGCTTTGTGCAGGTCGCGTTCTG
>JBOFJM010000732.1:0-5368 GCA_051656825.1 Kluyvera sp. | reverse complement strand
CGACCTCCGGTGATACCGGCGCCGCTGTGGCACACGCGTTCTACGGCCTGCCGAACGTGAAAGTGGTTATCCTCTACCCGCGCGGCAAAATTAGTCCGTTGCAGGAAAAACTGTTCTGCACCCTGGGCGGCAACATTGAAACTGTCGCTATCGATGGGGATTTCGATGCCTGCCAGGCGCTGGTGAAGCAAGCCTTTGACGATGAAGAACTGAAAGTCGCGCTGGGTCTGAACTCGGCGAACTCTATCAATATCAGCCGCCTGCTGGCGCAGATTTGCTACTACTTTGAGGCCGTCGCACAGCTGCCGCAGGAAGCACGTAATCAGCTAGTGATTTCCGTACCAAGCGGTAACTTTGGTGATTTGACCGCAGGTCTGCTGGCAAAATCGCTGGGCCTGCCGGTGAAACGCTTTATCGCCGCCACCAATACGAACGACACCGTGCCGCGTTTCCTGCAAGACGGAAAATGGGCACCAAAAGCGACTCAGGCCACGTTGTCGAATGCGATGGATGTCAGCCAGCCAAACAACTGGCCGCGCGTGGAAGAGCTGTTCCGCCGTAAAATTTGGCGTTTGAACGAGCTGGGCTACGCGGCAGTGGATGATGAAACCACCAAAGCGACGATGCGTGAACTCCAGGCGCTGGGTTACACCTCTGAACCTCATGCTGCGATTGCGTATCGTGCCTTGCGTGACCAACTCCAGCCTGGCGAATACGGCCTGTTCCTGGGGACTGCGCATCCGGCGAAGTTTAAAGAGAGCGTGGAAGAGATCCTGCAAGAAACGCTGCCGCTGCCGAAGGCGCTGGCGGATCGCGCAGATCTGCCGCTGCTGTCGCATAACCTGCCAGCTGACTATGCCGCGCTGCGTAAGTTGATGATGAGTAAAGCGTAATATCTTCGTTTCCCCCTTCCTGAAACGAAGGGGGAAACAGGGAGAAATTATGCAGAAATTCGGCAGGAAAAAAGGAGAAATTCCCAATAAATGCGGGCAGTTAGAATATAGGATTGCAGAGAATAACAACACGGGTTTCGCCGCAGTAAGCTGTTCTTATCGGCCACAATGGCACATCAAGAACGAAGGAGTTACCCATGTTAAAACCTGCGATGTTTGCACTGACAATGCTGCTGGCGGCTCCGGTAATGGTACAGGCCGCTGAGATTACGCTGGTTCCGGCGGTGAAATTACAGATTGGCGACCGGGACAATGGAGGCAATTATTGGGATGGGGGCCACTGGCGTGATCATGGCTGGTGGCAGTCGCATTATGAGTGGCGTGATAACCGTTGGCATCCGCATACTCCGCCGCATGGCGGCAACCGCCGTCACGACGATCGCCACGATCATCGCGGACACGATCGCCAACCACCGAATCACCACTAGAACGTAGGCCGGATAGCATTATCCGGCCAGCCAATGTATTACTGCTCGTGGCGTTTGAATACCCACTCGTCGGCCGTAGAACTTTCCTCATCGAAGAAATAACCATCGCTATTAAACTGAGTCAGTTGCTCCGGTTTGGTCAGGCGATTTTCAATGATATAGCGGCTCATCAGCCCGCGCGCCTTTTTGGCGTAGAAGCTAATTACCTTAAACTTGCCGTTTTTCTCATCAAGGAATACTGGCTTGATGATTCGCCCTTCGAGCGCTTTAGGCTTCACGGAGCGGAAATATTCATCCGATGCCAGGTTGACCACCACGTCATCGCCTTGCTCGTGCAGCGCGGCATTCAAGGTGCGGGTAATTTCATCGCCCCAGAATTGGTATAAATCTTTACCGCGCGGGTTTTCCAGGCGAATGCCCATTTCTAAACGGTATGGCTGCATCAGATCCAGCGGGCGTAGCACGCCGTACAAGCCGGAAAGCATACGCAAATGCTTCTGCGCAAAGTCAAAATCCGCCTCGCTAAAGGTTTCGGCTTGCAGCCCGGTGTAGACATCACCTTTGAACGCTAAAATCGCCTGACGGGCGTTATCAGGGGGGAAATCTGGGTGCCAGTCGTGAAAGCGCGTGGCGTTTAAATCGGCCAGCTTGTCGCTAATCCCCATCAGGGTTTTAATCTGCGGCGCGGAGAGCTTACGCGCCTCCCCAATCAATTGCTGGGAATGTTCCAGCAGTGCGGGCTGGGTATAGCGCGTCGTTGCCAACGGGCTTTGGTAATCGAGCGTTTTAGCCGGAGAAATCAGAATCAGCATATCCAGTCCTTGCAGAAAATTTCACTCAACTTTAACAAAAAAATGGCAGTAAGTGATCGATTGCTGTCATTGGCGCGGCGGTTGATCCCAGCTATCCGGCGCGAGCTGTTGGGCTATTTCCGGGTAATAATCGGGATCGAATACCGGCGTCACACCCAGCTTGCGCTGGCGCAAATAGTCGAGGGCGATAATTCGCACGACCGGAGAAAGCAGCAGCAATGCCGTCAGGTTAGTGAGCGCCATCAGCGCCATAATGACATCCGCAATTTGCCAGACGACCGAAAGGCTCATCAGGCTACCGACCATGACCATTAGCAGCGTGGAAAGCCTCAGCAGCCAAACTGCCCACGGTTTATTCCAGCGTAAAAATATCAGGTTATTTTCGGCGTAAATATAGTTTGCCACCACCGAAGTAAAGGCAAACAACAGCATGATGATAGCCACAAAACTGCCGCCCCAGCCGCCAACCAACTCGCTCATGGCGTATTGAATCAACTGAATGCCATCAAGGCTGGTAGCCTTTGTGTCGTGTCCGGCTAACAGCACCAATATGGCGCTGGCGCTGGAGATAACGAGGGTGTCAATCAGCACGCCAATCATCTGCACAATCCCTTGTGCCGCCGGGTGAGGAGGAAAAGATGAGGCCGCAGCAGAGGCGTTTGGCGTAGAGCCCATTCCAGCTTCGTTTGAGAACATACTGCGCTGAAAACCACTGGTGATAGCCTGGCTGACGGTGTAGCCCGCCGCGCCAGCAGCGGCTTCCTGCCAGCCAAAAGCGCTGCGGATAATCATTTCGAAAATGACGGGTAGCTCAACGATATGCCATAGGCTTATCAACAGGCACGCTGTAACCCATAACGCTGCCATTATTGGTACCAGCCACTGAGTAATCCGTGCGACGCCTTTGATGCCACGGACTATCACTAACAGAGCGAGCAGAGCCATCACACCTCCGCTTACGCTTTCCGGGATATCGAATGCGTACCGCAAGGCGCGTGCCGCCGAGTTGGCTTGTACGGTGTTGAAAATCAGGCCGTAAGCGAGCAGCAGGAAAAGTGAGAACAATACACCCATCCAGCGCATTCCTAACCCACGAGACATATACCAGGCAGGGCCTCCGCGAAACTGACCGCTGGCGTCGCGCTCTTTGTACAACTGCGCCAGCGAGCATTCGGCGAAGCTGATGGCCATGCCAATAATGGCGGCAACCCACATCCAGAATACTGCTCCGGGGCCGCCAATGGTAATGGCTAGCGCTACCCCCGCGAGGTTGCCGCTGCCGACACGTGAGGCAAGGCTGATGCATAAAACCTGGAATGAAGTCAGACCCCCTTCCCGAGGCTCCAGGCTTCTTTTCAGACTTTTGCTAAACTGACGGAGGTAGCGAAACTGGATGTAGCCGGTTCTCCATGTGAACCAGAGACCACAGCCGAGGAGTAGGTAAATCATTACCGAACCCCACAGTATCTCGCTGATAAAAGATAGGAAATCAGGCATTAAACGTCCTCTTGTCTATGCCGAAATAGAGGGCTGGTGGCGGGAAGCCAGGCTCGCTTCGCACGATTCGATTCAGCCAGTGTAAGCGCTACCATATTGGGGGCAAAGAATAGCAACCCTCAAAGTTTGATGCTTCAGTTTATCATACTCTGCGCTCTCGCGACGTCGGCGGTTGCGCTGAGGAAGGGGCGTGATATTATCGTGTTAGACCGGTTACATCCCCCTAACAGCTGTTTAAAGAGAAACACTATCATGACGGATAAATTGACATCTCTGCGTCAGTACACAACCGTAGTGGCCGACACCGGAGACATCGCGGCAATGAAGCTGTACCAGCCTCAGGATGCGACGACGAACCCTTCTCTGATCCTGGGTGCAGCACAGATTCCTGAATACCGTAAGCTTATCGACGATGCGGTAGCGTGGGCGCGTAGCCAGAGCAGCGACCGCGCTCAGCAGGTTGTGGATGCCACTGACAAACTGGCCGTAAACATCGGTCTTGAAATTCTGAAACTGGTTCCAGGCCGTATCTCCACTGAAGTTGACGCGCGTCTGTCTTACGACACCGAAGCGTCTATCGCGAAAGCGAAACGCCTGATCAAAATGTACAACGATGCGGGCATCAGCAACGACCGTATCCTGATCAAACTGGCGTCTACCTGGCAGGGCATCCGCGCAGCGGAGCAACTGGAAAAAGACGGCATCAACTGTAACCTGACGCTGCTGTTCTCCTTCGCACAGGCGCGTGCTTGTGCAGAAGCGGGTGTTTACCTGATTTCCCCATTTGTTGGTCGTATTCTGGATTGGTACAAAGCCAATACTGATAAGAAAGAATACGCACCGGCAGAAGATCCAGGTGTGGTTTCCGTGAGCGAAATCTACGAATATTACAAACAGCACGGCTATGAAACTGTCGTGATGGGCGCGAGCTTCCGTAATATCGGCGAAATCCTCGAACTGGCGGGCTGCGACCGTCTGACCATCGCTCCGGCACTGCTGAAAGAGCTGTCAGAAAGCGAAGGCGCAATTGAACGTAAACTGGTTTACACCGGTGAAGTGAAAGCGCATCCGGCACGTATCACCGAGTCTGAGTTCCTGTGGCAGCACAACCAGGATCCAATGGCGGTAGACAAACTGGCGGAAGGTATCCGTAAGTTTGCCATCGACCAGGAAAAACTGGAAAAAATGATCGGCGACCTGCTGTAAGACAGCGTGTTGCATGACAACAGCCCGCTTCTCTTTATTGAGAGCGGGCTGTTTTTTTAATGCGGTTGCGCGGCCAACTCCTCGGCGTTTACGCCGGTCATTTCGATAATGTCGGCAAGCGGTATGCCTTTTTGAAACATCGCCCGCGCAATTTTACGTGAGGCTTCACGTTCGCCCGTTTGCTGTCCTTGCTGTATACCTTGTTGTAGCCCCTGCTGTATTCCTTCGTTACGGCCTTCCTGCTTGAGCTGTTCTGCTAGTGTCATCAGTTCGTCTCCATACCGGGGCGCGCGTTGCGCCAGTTGATACAGCAATTCACGGGCATCCTGCGTTTCTCCCGCTTGTAGCATGTAGTTTACCAGTGCAACCACCTGCTGTCCGCTGATGTGATTCAAGGTTAACAGGCTCGCAAGTTTGTCTAATAGCTGAGCGAGATCGCGCTGGCGAATATGTTTTTGAATCAAGGTGAGCG
>JBOFJM010000731.1:0-1900 GCA_051656825.1 Kluyvera sp. | reverse complement strand
AATCGTCATAGCGCCAGACGCCTAACAGCGGGCCAAAGACTTCTTCATCGGCAATATCCTGCGCCGTCGTCAGCTCGATAATGCCCGGAGTGAGCAGTGAAGTACCCGGGCGGATTAAACGCGGGGCCAGCAGCGTTTTCCCGCCTTTTGCGACCTGCTGCTGCCAGGCCTGATACACCCGTTCAGCCGCCTGTGGGGAGATAAGCCCGCCGATGAACGGCTGCGGCTCGGCATTCCATGCATCAGGCATAATGCGCCCGCTCACCTCCACCAGCCGTTGCAAAAACGCATCGCCCAACGCACCACGTTTAACCAACAACCGCCGCGCACAGGTACAACGCTGTCCGGCGGTGATAAACGCGGATTGAATGGTCAGGTGGACGGCAGCATCGATATCCTGCGGGTCATCAATAATCAGCGGGTTATTGCCGCCCATTTCCAGCGCGAGGATTTTTTGTGGTTGCCCCGCCAACTGGCGATGCAGTTGGTATCCTGTCGCTGAGCTACCGGTAAACAGCACACCATCCAGCCCCGGCTGGCGGCTGAGCGCCTCACCGGTTTCACGTCCTCCTTGCAGCAAATTAAACACCCCATCAGGCAATCCGGCTTGCTGCCACAGCTTAGCAACCGCTTCGCCACAGGCGGGCGTCAGTTCACTGGGTTTAAACACCACCGTGTTACCGGCTAACAGCGCCGGAACAATATGGCCGTTCGGCAAGTGTCCAGGGAAGTTGTACGGGCCAAACACCGCCAGTACGCCATGCGGGCGATGGCGCAACGTGGCTGAACCGTCCGGCAGCGCAGCGGTACTTTCACCGGTGCGGCTGTGATAGGCCGCCTGAGAAATCGCGATTTTATTGATCATCGCCGTCACTTCGGTCGCCGCTTCCCAGCGCGGTTTGCCGGTTTCACGGGCGATAATCTCGCCAAGCGCCGTTTTATGTTCATCCAACAAACGGCCAAATATTTCGACA
Source organism: Kluyvera sp. (assembly GCA_051656825.1). Taxonomy (GTDB): domain Bacteria; phylum Pseudomonadota; class Gammaproteobacteria; order Enterobacterales; family Enterobacteriaceae; genus Kluyvera. The sequence continues at coordinate 926 of JBOFJM010000731.1, read as the reverse complement.
ATCTGCTGACGTTCATTAAAAGGTCGCCGCGCGCGCGGCCTCAACGGCCTGTTCCGTCTGCCGGTCATCGGCATCGTTTCCCTGCCAAACGCTTTCGCCGGTCACTGGGTTTGCGCTCTGGCGCTGTGAGCCGTGCCCGGAAAGCCATTCACCGTTAATCCATAGCGTCATTATTTTTTCTCCTCAGGGCACAGGCGCACCAGGCGAACGGTGTCGCCGGAGTGGCAATTCAGGGCATCTAACTGTTCGGCGGTTAACGTTAATATTTCGCACTGCGGGTCAGCGTGAACCAGCATGGCGCGATAGTGCTGATATTGTTCGTTGGCGACAACGCACAGCGGCAGCGATGAGTCACCGGCGTCCCCTTCTTGTGCCGTCACCAGGCGGCTTTTGCGTACCGCCCGCACGCGGTCAATCTCACATTCAAGCGTTGGACCGCCGTCGAATATGTCAACGTAATCGCGATAGCGGAAACCTTCTTTTTCCAGCACCGCTCTGGCGGGTGCCGTTTGTGGATGCACCTGGCCTATCACCGCCCGCGCTTCTTCGCTGAGAAAATCGGTATAGATCGGGTGCTTCGGCATCAGTTCGGCAATAAACGCTTTCTGACCGGTTCCACACAGGTAGTCAGCGCGGGCAAATTCCATCGAGAAAAAGCGTTTGCCCAGGCTCTCCCAAAACGGTGAATAGCCGTGTTCATCAATCACGCCGCGCATTTCTGCCACCACTTTGTGGTTAAAACAGTCGCGGAATGCCGCCATAAACAGAAAACGGGAGGAGGACAACAGATGCCCGTTACTCTCTTTGCGCCATGCCGGGTCAAGAAACAGCGTACACAGCTCGCTGCTACCGGTGTGGTCGTTGGTCAAAAACAGCGTTGGCAGCGCGTTGTAGACGTTCAGCTCTTTTGAGGCGTGTACCAGCGT
>JBOFJM010000730.1:0-10842 GCA_051656825.1 Kluyvera sp. | reverse complement strand
GTGTTGCACCACGCCAATGTAGGGTTCCAGCTCGGCAGGCAAATCGTCCTGCTGCCAGATACGCGCGATCCCTTCCAGGTATTCACCGGTGCGTTCGGCATGCTCACTGCTCAGCTGATAACGGCCAGCACCAGCATGGGTGTCCAGATAGAGAAACGGTTTTTCTTTCTCTTTCAGCGACTCAATAATCAGGCTCTGAACGGTGTGTTTGAGGACGTCGGCGTGGTTGCCTGCGTGAAAGCTGTGGCGATAACTGAGCATGGATGCGGATATTCCGAGAATTAAACAGGATGACCGATAGTTTACCGCAGATCCGCGCGGATTACCGCTGTACCACGGCGAGGTTTCTATTATGGCAATAATGTTGCAAAACATAAATGTGTCATAAAACGGTCAAACCGTATGTTTAGCGTCAGCAACAGGCAAGCTAATTATTTGAATAAAAGGGAAAATAATGAAACTGCAAATCACACTGTTGGCATCAGCATTGGTGCTGGCACTACCGGTTCTGGCGAAGGACATTTCGGTGAATCAAGCGGCGGCGATCGCCGACACCGTGACTCCTGCGGCGACTAACCCAGCGTTCGACGCGCTGGAAGCGCAATCGCTGACGGCACTACGCAGTGAGCTGAAAGGTTCGGCGCAGACGTTAACGCGCGATCGGCTCAAACAAGCCAAACAGAATAAAACGCAGGCTGACAACGCCTGGCTGCAAGCCAGCGGTTATGACTTCCAGAGCAAAGCCAGGCAGCAGGCTGAAATCGAGTTGCTTTCGGCGTTCAGTACGCTGCCGGACAACGTTGTGAAGCAAAACCTGGCCACCGTGACCGACATTAACCGTGATGCAACCCAAACCCTCCGCCATCAGGCACTGGCGGATGCCGTAGGCATCAATTACCTCTATTTCCTGAGCGATGCGATGGGGCCACGGCTTGGCAAAGCGTTTATCAGCGCTTACGACAAAGGTGAATTGAGCAAAGCTGCCGCGTTGATTAAGGCCTCGGAAGTTGGCACTGGCGCGCCGAAAAATCACTTTAACAACCCGCGTCCTTTCCTGATTCCAGGCAATACCATCCATTTGGTACCGGACGATTTCATCGTAAAAGATAACCAGCCGTACACCGCTCACGGAGGCTCGTTCCCTAGCGGTCATACCAACACCGGTTATACTGACGCATTATTGATGGCGCAGATGATCCCGGAGCGTTTTGATGCGCTGGTGACGCGTGGCGCGCGCTATGGTTATTCGCGCATTGTGCTGGGCGTGCACTACCCGCTGGACGTCATGGGTTCTCGCATGGTGGTACAGCGCAACGTCGCTGACTATATGAACGATGCTAAATATCGCGCGTTATTTAACGAAGCCCGCGACCAACTGCGTACGGCGCTGGAGAAAGAGTGCGGCACTTCGCTGGCGGAGTGCGCCAAAACCTCTGCCAAAGATGACCCGTATCGTGACCCAGCGATGCGCGATTTTTACCGTTTCACCATGACTTACAACCTGCCAGCGCAGAAGGGCGAAAAACAGAGCCTGAAAGTGCCTGAAGGGGCGGAAGTGCTGCTGGAAACGGCGTTTCCAAACCTGTCTGCCGCTCAGCGCCGTGCGCTGATGGTGAAAAGTGCGCTGCCAGTGGGGTATCCGCTTTCAGGTGTGACCAACGAGCAGCAATTCTGGCAGCGTTTAAACCTGCCTGCCGCATGGGAAATGGGGCAGAAAAAACACTAATCGAGGCATCGCGTGAGGGGCATTACGTTAGGGTGATACCGGCTGCGGTATCGCTCTACGCTACGGGTGAAATGAGGCCCGCTATCATTGAAATTCCCCTCACTATCCCCCATTCTAGATCTTATCGTTAAAGCGCCGCTGAGCGCTTCATTTATTTCTTAGACCAGGACTGCGCATTATGACGAATCCATTACTGACTCCCTTCGAACTGCCGCCGTTTTCCCAAATTAAGCCTGAGCATGTTGTTCCTGCTGTGACCAAAGCCTTGAACGACTGCCGCGAAAATGTGGAACGTGTGGTGGCGCAGGGCGCGCCGTACTCCTGGGAAAACCTCTGCCAGCCTCTGGCGGAAGTGGACGATGTGCTGGGGCGTATTCTCTCGCCGATTGGCCATCTGAATTCGGTAAAAAATAGCCCTGAACTGCGTGAAGTTTATGAGCAAACTCTGCCGTTGCTGTCGGAATTCCGCACTTGGGTGGGTCAGCATGAAGGGCTGTACAAAGCCTATCGTGACCTGCGCGACGGTGATAACTACGCGGCGCTGTCTGCCGCGCAGAAAAAAGCGGTCGATAACGCACTGCGCGATTTCGAGCTGTCAGGTATCGGCCTGCCGAAAGAGAAACAGCAGCGTTATGGCGAAATCGCTACCCGTCTGTCTGAGCTAGGCAACCTGTACAGCAACAACGTGCTCGATGCCACCATGGGCTGGACTAAGCAAGTCAGCGATGAAGCAGAGCTGGCGGGGATGCCAGAAAGCGCGATCGCCGCCGCCAAAGCTCAGGCGGAAGCCAAAGAGCTGGACGGTTATCTGCTGACGCTGGATATCCCAAGCTATCTGCCGGTCATGACCTATTGCGACAATCAGGCGTTGCGTGAAGAGATGTATCGCGCCTACGGCACCCGTGCGTCTGACCAGGGCCCGAATGCCGGGAAATGGGACAACAGCCCGGTAATGGCCGAAATTCTGGCGCTGCGCCACGAGCTGGCTCAACTGCTGGGCTTCGAAAGCTACGCCTTCAAATCTCTCGCCACCAAAATGGCGGAAAACCCGCAGCAGGTGCTCGATTTTCTGACGGATCTGGCTAAACGCGCCCGCCCGCAAGGGGAAAAAGAGCTGGCCCAACTGCGTGCGTTCGCGAAAGCGGAATTTGGCGTTGATGAGCTGCAACCGTGGGATATCGCCTACTACAGCGAGAAACAGAAGCAGCATCTGTACAGCATCAGCGATGAACAACTGCGCCCATACTTCCCAGAGAACAAAGCGGTTAACGGCCTGTTTGAAGTGGTTAAACTCATTTACGGTATTACCGCAAAAGAGCGCACTGATGTTGATGTCTGGAACCCGGAAGTGCGTTTCTTTGAGCTATATGATGAGAACAACGAGCTGCGCGGGAGTTTCTATCTCGATTTGTATGCGCGTGAACACAAGCGCGGTGGGGCGTGGATGGATGTTTGTGTCGGCCAGATGCGTAAAGCAGACGGCTCGCTGCAAAAACCGGTCGCTTACCTGACCTGTAACTTCAACCGTCCGGTCAGCGGTAAACCGGCGCTGTTCACCCATGATGAAGTGATCACCCTGGTCCATGAGTTTGGTCATGGTCTGCACCATATGCTGACCCGCATCGAAACCGCCGATGTATCGGGCATTAACGGTGTGCCGTGGGATGCCGTCGAACTGCCGAGCCAGTTTATGGAAAACTGGTGCTGGGAGCCGGAGGCGCTGGCGTTTATTTCCGGTCACTTTGAGACCGGCGAACCGCTGCCGAAAGAGCTACTGGATAAAATGCTGGCGGCGAAAAACTACCAGGCGGCGCTGTTTATCCTGCGTCAGTTAGAGTTCGGCCTGTTCGATTTCCGCCTGCACGCGGAATTTGATCCGCAGCAAGGGGCGAAAATCCTCGAAACGCTGGCTGAAATCAAGAAACAGGTCGCAGTGATTCCTGGGCCGTCGTGGGGACGCTTCCCACACGCCTTCAGCCACATCTTCGCGGGTGGCTACGCGGCAGGTTACTACAGCTATCTGTGGGCCGACGTACTGGCTGCCGATGCTTTCTCTCGCTTTAAAGAAGAAGGTATTTTCAACCGTGAAACGGGTCAGTCGTTCCTCGATAACATTCTCACCCGTGGTGGTTCTGAAGAGCCGATGGAACTGTTCAAGCGCTTCCGTGGCCGTGAACCTCAGCTTGACGCGATGCTGGCGCATTACGGAATCAAAGGCTGATTACTGGCGTGAAAATCTGTTTAATTGATGAAACGGGCACCGGAAACGGTGCCTTATCTGTTCTTGCCGATCGCTGGAATCTTACGCACGATGACGATAATCTGATGGCGCTGGTGTTAACACCGGAACATCTGGAATTGCGTAAGCGTGATGAACCAAAGCTTGGCGGCATCTTCGTGGATTTTGTCGGCGGCGCGATGGCGCATCGGCGTAAATTCGGCGGCGGTCGCGGTGAAGCGGTGGCGAAAGCGGTTGGCGTAAAAGGCGATTATCTGCCGGATGTCGTGGATGCGACGGCGGGGTTAGGGCGCGATGCGTTTGTGCTGGCATCGGTCGGCTGTCATGTGCGGATGCTAGAGCGTAACCCTGTGGTTGCGGCGCTGCTCGACGATGGCCTGGCGCGCGGTTATGCCGACCCAGAAATAGGCGGCTGGTTGCAGCCACGTTTGCAGTTGATTCATGCTTCCAGCCTGACGGCGCTGACGGACATCACGCCACGCCCGCAGGTGGTGTATCTTGACCCGATGTTCCCGCATAAGCAGAAAAGCGCGCTGGTGAAAAAAGAGATGCGGGTATTTCAGTCGCTGGTGGGGCCGGATTTAGACGCCGACGGGCTGTTGACTCCGGCACGGCAGTTGGCAACCAAGCGCGTCGTGGTGAAGCGCCCGGATTACGCACCGCCGTTGGCGGAGGTCGCGACCCCAAACGCGGTGGTGACTAAAGGGCACCGGTTTGATATTTACGCAGGGACTCCTGAATAGCCTTTCCACTTAACTCGGTCGTGAGTGGTGGTCATCATGATTCTCCCAAATCATCGGATGTTGGCGCTTATTGAAAAATAAGCGCCAATGATAATCACTTATTCACCTAAACCATTTTCGATGGCGGCGCTAAGTTTCTGTAATGCAACCTGGGCATCTTCACCCTGGAATACGATATTGACTTCATGACCTTTTTTTACACCCAAGGACATGAGCGCCATCAGACTCTTTGCATTTACGTATTTATCACTTCTTGCAAGATTTGCGATCTTAACTTCACATTTAAAAGGTTTTAATGTCGCAACCAGGTTCGCTCCTGGACGAGCATGAAGACCATGCTCATTTTTTATGATGAAACGAGCATTGCAATTAGCATCAGGCATCATAATTAACACTGTATCGTTGGAATTAAATTTTCAGCATCCAGCGCTAAATATTGTTGTGCAACATTAAGCGTCACGGGGTGATTTTTAGGTAAACCAATGATGTCGGCAGCGGTAGTCAGCAACCCCATCCGTTGCATTTTCTGTTGCAGTTTTACAGAGGCTTGATCGTCTTCGGCATAATAAGCAAGGCCGCAAGCAATCGCTTTAGTGAGAGGGGTGTAATCGAGGTCGTGTTTAAGACAAAGTTGTACGACACCCATTAAGCGATCCTGATAAGCCAATTTCCGAATAGGATCATAGGCGACACGATGAATCGAATCCGGGAGTTCGTTTTTAGCTTTAGGCAAGTACTCAAGATCTTTTAATGCTTCACGCGTGATTTGTGGATATTCGGTCATTACCGCAGTAATGGTGACATCGTGTACTGCATTGGCCAAATTTGAAACTTGAGAGTCGGCTGAGGCATCAGGTATGGTTTTGTAACCTTTCAGATGACCATACCAGGCGGTAGTAGCGTGAGGGCCGTTAATGGTAAAGACTTTGATGTCTTTAAGCATTTCCAGATGTTCGCGTGGCTCCAGCCATTCCACATCGCTGATGTCGTTATAAAGAGGTGTTTGAATGATCAAAGAGGCGACTGCGGTGCTGTCTATTTGGGTTGCGTAGTGCGTTTTGGCATCAGTGGAGCGTCTGACAATTGAGTCGCGAATCGCTACGTTGGTGTCAAACCATTGACGCGCCTCAGCAGATGGGATCGCGTCACGATACCAGGCTTCAATATCTTTAATAATATGATTTTTATTCGTCAGGCAAATTAATGTCATTTTTTTAGTTGGACCAATATGATATTGATGCTCAAAACATTTGCCAAGATACTGAGCGGATTCTTCAAAATCCTCTGGATAAAGTGGACACATAATGACAGACGACTCAAGAAAATCATCCATGACAGAATAGTTGTCATCGGTCAAAAACGCATTAAAGTTGGTGACCTCATGCAAGATAATATCATCAGTGCGGAAAACCTGGACGGTATATTTGTTTTCGCGATTCAGTTCATCAATAACTCGTTGGTCTTTATCCAGGAAGGTTATATCCCAGCCAGCATTATCAAACGTTTCGCCAACAAAGCCTTTACCAAGGCGGCCAGCGCCTATAATTAATACGCGTTTCATTATAACTCCTCATATTATTAGACATCCTTGCTCGTGAATATATGATTTATATCCTTGAGTGAGGACACCACGAAATTAGACCTGGTCTCAAGTTTTTCTTCGGTTACAAGAATGGCAACTTCATTAGAGACTTCAGCCATTTTTTGTTTGGTATAACATTCATCCAAATCGGGAATGGTTACACCGACTTCACTGTCAACATGCGCAACACCCATAAAGTAAATATCCGGGCGAATAGCATTTAATTCACGAATGGTTTCAGCGCCAATTAAAACCAAAGAGTTCTTATAAAGTCTGCCCCCTAATCCTATAACCTCTACATTCTTATAATCACTTAACAAATGCAGAATAGGAATGTTATTAGAAACGACAGTACATTTTAGATCTTTGGGTATTAGCTTTATGAGTTCGTAATTAGTTGTTCCTCCGTCAATTAAAATGACGCTATTTTCTTTAATTAAATGTACGGCTTTCTTCGCCAGCTTTACTTTCTCATTGGTGTTCAGATCCTGCCGGATATTAAACTCAGTGATGGCCGGCCCGACGCGTATTGCGCCACTATGAACACGACGAATTAACCCCTGATTCGCAAGTTCATTTAAGTCGCGTCTTATGGTGTCTTCAGAAACCTTAAGACGCTCACTTAATTTACTGGCAACAATCTTTTTTTCTTTCTCAAGTATTTGAAGAATAATATCTTGTCTGGCCGCTTTCATCGTAATGACTCATTTTATTCAGAGAATAATGAGTATATCTTAGATGTTTAGCACTTGTAAAATATGTTCTATAGAATTAGCGGTCCGTAATGCCTGAACATTCTCTTCTTCAATACAAACTAAGGCGATTTTATTTAACAAGTCCATATGTTCACCTTCTTTACCCGCGATACCTATGGTTATATAGGCAGTATTCCCATCTCCAAAGTCTATACCGTCAGGAAACTGCACTAACGAAATACCTGACTTAATGATTTCGCAATCTGAACCATCCGTGCCATGTGGTATTGCTAAACCATTACCTAAATAAGTTGAAACAATCTCTTCTCTGAATTTCATTCTCTGAACGTATTTGTCTGTTACATATCCATTCATTTTTAGAATATTGCCAGTAAGGGTTATTGCTTCAAATTTATCATTGGCATGTGCATTAAGAATAATGTTTTCGGGGATAAAGATGTCACTCATGCAGGCACCTCTTCATGGTTTTCATGATTATGCGATTTTATAAAAGCAACGGTTTCGTCATAATCACTTAACTTAATAAAGTTCTTAACCGTCATAAACACAGTATCGGTGTTTTCACAGCTTAATTTTGCGCGTTCAAGAAGCCCAGATAAGGTAATTACCATATCGTAGTCTCTGCCCACTCGGTTTGCAGAATCGTTAATAACCTTAATATAGCCTAGCCCTTCTTCTTGTAGCCGTTTACGTAGAACAGAAGCCCCCATTGCGCTGGAACCCATCCCAGAATCACATGCGACCAGTATACGTTGCACCTTTTTTGCACTGGTATTGGATAATCCCGGAACAAAATCAGCCACGGATTTAACCTGACGCCCGCCTACAGTTACTGGGCTTTCATCATCATCTTCTGAACCGGGGCTGATTTTAAGTATTAACCACCCTAGTGAGCATGACACAATAAACCCTGCGCTGATGGATACCAGATTGGCAACGATGGCGCTTTTCGGTGTCATCATAGCTATAGCGATTAAACTGCCTGGTGACGCAACGCCTATCAGCCCGCCTTCCATAATAACTTGTAAGAATAAGGAGACGGCAAGTCCTCCCATTGTGGCGAATACCAGTAATGGGTTTGCCAGCACAAACGGAAAATAGACTTCACCAATCCCCGCTATACCTGCAATAAACATCGCCATCGGCGCTGTTTTCTTCGCACGTCCACGTCCAAACAAGGCTATCGCCATTAATGTTCCGAGCAGTGGGCCATTATTGGTGTCCACCAGAAACATGATTGATTTACCCAGTTCGGGAACCTGGGCGAAACCAATTGGTGCGAGAATGCCGTGGTTAACCACATTATTCAGGAACAGAACCTGAGCAGGCGCCATAAACACTGACAGTAACGGGAGTAGGTTATGGCTGGTACACCAGTTTACCCCTGACGTGATAATGACAATCAGCAGGCGGATAACCGGCCCAACGGTCATATAGGCGAAAATAGCGCATAGCAGGCCAATAATACCGAGACTGAAATTATTGACGAACATTTCAAAGCCCGGCTTAATTTTGTCCTGCACTTTCTGGTCAAATTTCTTCAACAGCCAGGAAGAGAGTGGCCCCATGACCATCGCCCCACTGATCATCGTGATGTTTGATCCGACGATAACGCCCATTGTTGCGAATGCAGCAATAACACCCCCACGTTGACCGTGGATGTTATACCCTGCGGTGTAGCCAATCAGTAATGGAAAAAGGTAATTCAGGATTGGGCCGACCATTTCACCTAATTTTTCATTAGGGAACCAGCCATTAGGGATAAAGATGGCGGCCATTAACCCCCATCCCACAAACGCTCCCAGAGTCGGCATAACCATGCCGCTCATAACTCCACCAAACTTTCTAATTTTTGCTAACGCAGGGCTATTGGCAATTCGACTGTTCCCCATGGTCGGCTCCATTCTTATATTGATGAGTGATTAATGATGCGATTTACCGCCGGTAATATTGATTACGGACCCGGTGATATAAGAAGAATGATCGGAGACCAGGAAAGAGATCAGGTCGGCGATCTCTTCAAGTTTCCCCGGGCGACCAAGAGGAATAATGCCTTTATAGTCTTTATGAACATGATTTGGATCGGTTCCTCGCGTGTAAGCCAGCGCACGGAAATTGGCTTCGCTGTTCATTGGCGTTGGTACATTGATGGCTGGCTCAATGCTAACAACGCGCACATTGTGGGGGCCCAGCTCTTTCGCCCATGAAAATGTGAAGGCGTTAACGGCGGCTTTCGTTGCGGAATAGCAGCTCTGCCCGCGTGAACCCTGAACACCTGCTTCGGAAGTCATATTGATAATGACGCCGGATTCTTGTTCGACCATCTGGCGCCCAATGGACTGCGATACCAGAAAAACAGCCTTCTGGTTAACATTGACCATAAAGTCGAAGTCATCTTCGCTCAGTTCATATTCTGGTTTTTCTTTAAATACATCGACTAACAGGCGTGGACGGCTGACACCGGCATTGTTGACTAAACCGTCTATATGACCAAACTTCTCCACCACTGAGGCGGTGAGTTGCTCCACTTCTGTTTTTTTGGTCACATCACATTTGATAAAGACGATGTCGTCGAACTGGCTGAAGTTTTTATTGGGCGATAAATCGGCATAAACCACGGTTGCGCCATTGGAGTAGAGATTCTCAACCATTTTTTCACCCAGGCCCATACTGCCACCCGTCACGACCACAACCTTACCGGAAAGATCCAACCACTTTGTTGCTTGATCCATTTTCGTTCTCCCACTGTTCTCGATTGACTGACATCTGCTGCCCTGGCATTTGACATGCAATGCCTGCAGCACATTGTTTACATATTGAATGCGGTTTTTTGCGTGTTTATAATCTATGCGCAGAAAAACGCATTGCCTATGAAGATCGTTTATTTTTGCGATGCCAATCACAGGATACATTTTAATTTCTTTTTCATTCAATTAGTTGCATTGCGTATTAGCGTTTTGCGTAAAGGATCGCATTTTTGAGGTGTACGATTGTTAATCGATCTGCTAATGCGTTTATTTGCGTGTTTTATTGTTTTGATGCGTTTTTATGCGTTATTAATATTGGGGTAAATAATTAATTGAGAAGTATGGATATAGATGATGGGGGGCAGTGCAGGGGGAGGCTGTATTGCACAGGAGGCTTCCTGACAGAGTGATTATCTGTCAGGAAGATGATGTTTACTGGAGGTTAGACAAACGGTGCGTATGGGTCAGCCATCTCAAATGCGATGGATCTTTCCGCTTTTGGTGGGTAAATCAGCTCACTGACAATCGACACTTTCAGTTTCTTCGCTTCTTCGCGGGTCAGTTTGACCTGCTGATCCCATCCTTCGGTATACACCGCGCCCCATTCACCGAGATCCAGACAGGTGACGTACATCTCCTGACGGTACGGCGAAGGCTCTACGCCAAGCAGGCTTGCAGCGGCGTTATTACCGGCAAATTTCCCCAGCAGAATCGCGTGCTGGCAGGTCATTAGCGCGTGGTTGCCCTTGTCATCGGTTGCGGCGTAAGCCACATCACCCGTGGCGTAGATATCTTCATGGCCTTCAACCTGAAGATTGGCATTGACGTGCAGACGGCCCTGAGCGTCACGCGGGGCATCAATTTGCGCGGTCAGGCCGTTGGCCTGGACACCCACCGTCCAGATAACGGTCTGCGAGGTGATAATTTGCCGGTCTTTCAGGGGCACGCCAGAGGCATTGACGCTTTCTACTTCCGCATTGACGACCCACTCAACGCCCAATTCCGCAGACGCTTCAATAATCACATTGCGTAATTCTTCGCTGTAGCGCCCGCCTGGCTGTGCACCACGCTCAACTACGACTACTCTGG
>JBOFJM010000729.1:0-4046 GCA_051656825.1 Kluyvera sp. | reverse complement strand
AGCCAAAAGTGGTGACGCTACAGCAGGAGATTGCCCGCAGCTTAGAATTAACTGCGAAAGCGGATATCACTCTGTGGGACGACTATTTTGCACCGAGCTATGGCGTTCCAAATGATGCGGGCATGGAAGCGGTGAAACAGCTGGCTCGTCTTGAAGGCATCTTGCTAGATCCGGTGTATACCGGTAAAGCGATGGCGGGGCTGATTGATGGCATTAGCCAAAAGCGCTTTAAGGATGAAGGGCCTGTTTTATTTATCCACACCGGCGGCGCGCCTGCGTTGTTTGCCTATCATCCTCATATTTAAATAGAACGCACCTATGCAAGAAAGTATTCAATTAGTTATCGATTCTGCGCCGTTTCTGTTGAAAGGCGCGGTCTTTACGCTCCAGTTGAGCATTGGCGGGATGTTTTTTGGCTTACTGTTGGGCTTCCTGCTTGCGCTAATGCGCATGTCGTCCATTGCCCCTGTGCGCTGGCTGGCGCGCTGCTATATCTCTATTTTTCGCGGTACTCCGCTGATTGCGCAGCTGTTTATGATTTATTACGGCCTGCCGCAGTTTGGCATTGAGCTTGACCCGATCCCTTCGGCGATGATTGGCTTGTCGTTAAATACCGCAGCCTATGCGGCGGAAACCCTGCGCGCGGCGATTGCATCAATCGATAAAGGGCAGTGGGAAGCGGCGGCAAGTATTGGCATGACACCGTGGCAAACGCTGCGTCGGGCGATTTTACCGCAGGCGGCGCGTGTGGCGTTGCCGCCGTTGTCGAACAGTTTCATTAGCCTGGTGAAAGACACCTCGCTGGCGGCGACTATCCAGGTACCGGAGCTGTTCCGCCAGGCGCAGTTGATCACCTCGCGCACGCTGGAAGTGTTCACCATGTACCTTGCGGCCTCGCTTATCTATTGGGTGATGGCAACGGTGCTGTCGGCGCTACAGAACTATTTTGAAAACCAGCTTAACCGCCAGGAGCGTGACCCGAAATGAGTGCAATTGAAGTCAAAAACCTGGTGAAAAAATTCCACGGCCAAACGGTACTGCACGGGATTGACCTGGAAGTTCAGGAAGGCGAAGTGGTGGCGATTATCGGGCCAAGCGGCTCGGGCAAAACCACGCTGCTGCGCAGCATTAACCTGCTGGAACAGCCGGAGAGCGGCACGATTCGCGTCGGGGATATCACCATTGATACCGCGCGCCCTATCAGCCAGCAAAAAGGGTTGATTCGCCGTCTGCGCCAGCATGTCGGCTTCGTGTTCCAGAACTTCAACCTGTTTCCGCATCGGACGGTGCTGGAAAATATTATTGAAGGCCCGGTGATTGTGAAGGGCGAGGACAAAGCCGGTGCAACGGCGTTGGCGCGTGAGCTGCTGGGCAAAGTGGGGCTGGTGGGGAAAGAGACGAGCTATCCGCGCCGGTTGTCTGGCGGGCAGCAACAGCGCGTGGCGATAGCTCGTGCGCTGGCGATGCGCCCGGACGTGATTCTGTTCGATGAACCGACTTCGGCGTTAGACCCTGAGCTGGTGGGCGAGGTGCTGAACACCATTCGCGCGCTGGCGCAAGAGAAGCGCACAATGGTTATTGTGACCCATGAAATGAGCTTTGCTCGTGATGTGGCCGATCGCGCAATATTTATGGATCAAGGGCGAGTGGTGGAGCAGGGCGAAGCCAAAGCACTGTTTGCCAACCCACAGCAGGCACGTACTCGTCAGTTCCTCGAAAAATTCCTCATGCAGTAACTCTTTCAGCGCATGTCCATCACTTCCGATGGACGTGCGTTTGTCGCACTTATTTTTCATCGAGAACGATGCGCTTGCCTCGATGAGCGTTTATTTATGAAAATTTAACTTAAGTGCATTTAATTAATAGACCTACTTGACTGTTTCTGGACGGTGTTAAAAATGCCTGAATACGGATGTTGTGCGGCTTTGGTTACACAAATGGGGCAAAATGCGATTATTTTGCTGGGGCGTGATATTTTATACATATAAATAAGATTTATGTGTTAGCTTTCTGTATTCATAAAAATAATTGTTAATCAGGGGGTTTCTCAACGGTTATGAGAAACGATGATTTCTTCAGTTGGCGGCGGGAAATGCTGCACCTTTTCCAGACCGCATCGGCAAGCGAACAGATTTACGCGCTATTACAGCAGCAAACAGAGTTCATGGAATACGATTTCTTTTCTCTGTGTGTCCGTCATCCCGTGCCTTTCACGCGGCCTAAAATTTCGGTGTATACCACTTATCCCGATGCCTGGATGGCGCATTACAAATCGGCAAACTATTTGGCGATTGATCCGGTGTTAAAGCCGGATAATTTCTCATTGGGCCATTTGCGCTGGGATGACAAACTTTTCAACGATGCTCAGGAGCTGTGGTGCGCCGCGCGCGATCACGGCATACAAACGGGTGTAAGCCAGTGCTTGATGCTGCCTAATCACGCTCATGGTTTTCTGTCGGTATCGCGTACGCGAGGCGCATCGCGCCCTGTACAGCGGGAAGATGAAGTCGCGTTGCGGTTGCAAATATTGCTGGAAATCAGCCTGCTGGCGTTATTGCGCGTGGAAGATGAAATGGTCATGCCGCGAGAAATGAAATTCAGCAAGCGGGAATTAGAAATTCTGAAATGGACAGCAGAAGGCAAGACATCGGCAGAAATTTCGATGATTCTGGCGATTTCCGAAAATACGGTGAATTTCCATCAGAAGAATATGCAGAAGAAATTTAATGCGCCGAATAAAACGCAGATTGCCTGCTATGCTGCGGCGATTGGTTTGATCTGACCCATCCTATTCGTTCTGCGTGCCAGACCGCCAACAGGCTGTAAGCAGCGATGCTTACAGCCTGTTTATTATTACTGGCGGTAAGCTTGTTTAATTTGCTTAACAGTACTGGAGAATACGGCAGCCTGAGCGTCATCTTCTAACTGCGCAATTTGCTTTTCCATCTTAATAATCACGCGACCGGCATCAGCCTGACCCATAGCCTGGAGCATCAGAGTCAGCATGGCCTTCAGGCAGGAGACTTCCTGTGCCAGGTTTTGATTATTTTCAGCGGTGGAAAAATCAGGTGTGCTCATTTGTTGCCTCGTACGATTTCTGCGCGTTTTACGCGATGCGGATTATGAAAGCGGCGAACTATACCACAAGCAAGGGGAAAAAAAGGAGTGCCTGTTTTTTGTCCTCTGTCCGGGGCAGGTATTAAGAATTATTTAAACATGTGTGAACAGTCAGTTAGGGCTAAATTGTTTAAATATGGTTCACTCGTCGTTAATTGTTGTTACATATTATGAGGCCTATTTGGTTGATATACGACAAAGCGCCCATTTAATGCATTTATGTATACAGGCATACTTATCTCTTCGATATGTATGCTACTGTTTTATAGAGGTTTCCAGCCTCTGTACATGTTTATTTCCAAAAACGAGACTGAAATCGATGCTCTGGCATTTTTAGACTTTCACAATTGATATAAAACCCCGTAGTATAGGTAAATTAAGAAGTAGTAGCGTTATCCCTATTCTGGAGATATTCCTTTGATCAACGTTTTTCTTGTTGATGACCACGAACTGGTGCGCGCAGGGATACGACGCATTCTCGAAGATATAAAAGGCATTAGAGTCACCGGCGAAGCTAACTGCGGAGAAGATGCGGTGAAATGGTGCCGTGCTAACCCGGTTGATGTTGTGCTTATGGATATGAATATGCCGGGAATAGGTGGCCTTGAGGCAACGCGTAAAATTGCGCGTTCCGCGGTGGACACCAAAGTGATTATGTTGACCGTGCATACGGAAAACCCGTTACCAGCAAAAGTTATGCAGGCGGGTGCTGCCGGGTATCTCAGCAAAGGCGCAGCCCTTCAAGAGGTGGTCAACGCGATTCGTTCAGTGTTCTCCGGGCAGCGTTATATTGCCTCGGACATCGCTCAACAAATGGCGTTAAGTCAGATTGAACCGGAAAAGACGGAATCCCCTTTCTCCAGTTTGTCTGAACGCGAATTGCAGATTATGCTGATGATCACTAAAGGTCAGAAGGTGAATGAGATCTC
>JBOFJM010000728.1:0-1716 GCA_051656825.1 Kluyvera sp. | reverse complement strand
GAGAGCCTCCTTGCGCCGGGACATCCAGCTCGATACGTTTGACATCGCCTAAGATAAACAGATAGGCCACCACTCCCAGCAGCGCAGCGCCGCCGATGTACACCAGCGCATAGAAGAAACTGCCAAAAGCCGCCACAATAAAGCCAATCACCAGCGGCGTGAGGATCCCTGCCAGGTTGGCGCAGAAGTTAAACAACCCACCGGTTAAACCGCCCAGCCCTTTCGGCGCCATATCGGAAATCAGCGTCCAGCCCAGCCCTACCATGCCCTGTCCGAAGAAGGCAAAAGACATCACCAGGATCACCGCCGTATCGCTGGTCAGCCAGTTAGCGCTAATAATGCAGCTCGCCATCATCAGCCCGGCGATAATTGGCAGTTTGCGCCCCAGATTGGCGCTACCGGTCGCTTTCAGCAACTTATCGGAAATCCAGCCGCCAAACATCACACCGCCCGCCGCCGCGAGGAATGGCAGAATGGCAAAGAAGCCCACCTTCAGCCACGGCATATGGCGCTCGGTGGCTAAATAGGTCGGGAACCAGGTCAGGAAGAAGACCAGCACGGTGTTACCGGCAAACTGGCCGATGCTGGCACCAATAATCTGCCGTTTACCCAGCAACTGGCGTACCAGCGGCCAGCTAAACGCCTGATGTTGCTCCGCACCACTACTCATCCCGCCGCCTGCGGTAATGTATTCACGCTCTTGTTGGCTTAAACGGGTGTCTTCGTGCGGTTCGCGATAATGCCGCCACCAGACCAGCGCAAACACGATACCCACCACGCCAACGGTGATAAACAGCGTGCGCCAGCCGAAGCCGTCCATAATCCAGAACAGCAGCGGCGCAAAGCAGGCAAGCCCAAGATATTCCCCGACGGTATACACCGCCGTGGCTTTTGCGCGTTCATGCTGCGGGAACCAGGCGCTAACCACTCGGCTATTGACCGGGAAACACGGCGCTTCGCTCACCCCAAGACCAAAGCGGCACAGCAGTAGCGATTTCAAGCCGACGGCAAAACCGTGGAATAACGTAAACAGTGACCACAGTGCCAGCGACAGAAAATAGGTCACTTTGTTACCAAAACGGTCAAGGAACAGGCCGCCGGGAATTTGCGCCAGTGCGTATGTCCACGCGAAGGCGGAAAAGACAATCCCCATCATGGCGGCGCCAATCCCCAACTCTTGGGTAAGCTGCGGAGCGGCGATGCCAAGCACGGGACGGTCGAGGTAGTTGATCATCGTGCCGACGGCGAGCAGCGACAAAATGCCGATACGCCGCCGCGAGCGGGGAACTGCGTTTACCGCCTCAGCGGAAGCCACGCGATTATGGCGAAGAGTGTTCATAGTTGTTACCTGTTGTTGTCGAGTGCAGATGAATATTATTTTTATGGTCTATCTTGGGCCGCATACGTACCGATTGGTACAGCTACGCGTCTAACGGTACTGCATTGCTGAAAGCCGCACGGCGGCGTTCACCGCCCCATACTGGGCATAGCCGTGGCGTCTTTCGGTTAATTCAAAGAAGAAACGGCCTTCGCTAAATGGCCAGGTATAACGGTGGAGAAACTCCCCGCCTGCGCTATCACGATCGTAGAGAATCTGTTGGCATTGCAGTTGCGCAACTCGCTGCGGGTCACCAAAACGCGCCAGCAGATCGTCGTAGTAGTTGGCAGGAACAGACAGCGAAAGCGACGCCGCCAGCGGTTGGTTTTCCAGTAATG
>JBOFJM010000727.1:0-5219 GCA_051656825.1 Kluyvera sp. | reverse complement strand
CGGGCGCAGCGACGATCAACTGAAAATTCGCGGCCAGCGCATTGAGCTGGGGGAAATCGACCGCGTGATGCAAACGCTGCCGGACGTCGAACAGGCGGTGGCTCATGCTTGTGTGATCAACCAGGCGGCGGCGACCGGCGGTGACGCGCGGCAATTAGTGGGCTATGTGGTGTCAACTTCCGGGCTACCGCTGGCGTTGGATGCGCTGTTGTCACGGCTGCGTGAACAGTTACCGCCGCACATGGTTCCGGTGGTGCTGCTTCAGCTAGACGCGTTGCCGCTGAGCGCGAATGGCAAACTTGATCGTAAAGCGCTGCCGCTGCCATCGCTGACGCAAAAAACGGCGGGTCGAGCGCCACAGAGCGCCATTGAAATGCAGGTGGCAGAGGCTTTCAGCCAACTGCTGGGCTGCGAGATTAATGATGTCGATGCCGATTTCTTCGCTCTCGGCGGCCACTCGCTGCTGGCGATGCGCCTTGCCGCGCTGCTTAGCCAGTGTACTGGCCGTCAGGTGACGCCGGGGCAGGTGATGGTTTCTTCTACCGTCGGCAGCCTGAGCGCACTGCTGGCGTCCACCGACGACGAACAGGCACAGCGTTTAGGCTATGAACCGCTGTTACCGCTGCGCACGGGGAGCGGGCCGACGCTGTATTGCTTCCATCCGGCGTCTGGTTTTGCCTGGCAGTTCAGCGTGCTGTCGCGGTATTTATCACCGCGTTGGTCGATTACGGGCATTCAGTCTCCACGCCCGGACGGGCCCATGCAGATGGCGCGAACGCTGGACGAGGTGTGCGATCACCATCTGGCTACCCTGCTCGCACAGCAGCCGCAGGGGCCTTATTACCTGTTAGGTTATTCGCTCGGTGGCACGCTGGCGCAGGGCGTTGCCGCGCGTTTGCGTCAACGTGGGGAAGAGGTGGCGTTCCTCGGCTTGTTGGATACCTGGCCGCCGGAAACACAAAACTGGGTGAAAAAAAGGGCTAACGGGCTTGATCCTGCGGTATTAGTAGAGATTAGCCGAGAGCGTGGAGCGTTTCTTGCCGCACAGCAAGGGCAGGCATCCAGCGCGTTGTTTAACGCTATCGAAGGCAACTACGCCGACGCGGTGCGCCTGTTAAGCACCTCCCGTAGCTCTAGTTTTGACGGCAAAGCGACGCTGTTTGTCGCCGAGAAAACGCGCCAGGCCGATCCGCACCAGGCGTGGGAGCCGTGGGTGGGTGAGCTTGAGGTGTACAGCCAGGATTGCGCGCACATCGATATCATCACCCCGTCGTCGTTTGAAGCCATCGGGCCGGTGATTCGGGAGATATTAGGGTAATAGAGGCGGATTGCCGGATGGCGGCGTAAACGCCTTATCCGGCCTACAAAATGGTGACAAACCCGTGTAGGCCGGATGGCATGTGACGGTGCTTAATGCTTAACGCCGCCCAAGCGGCACAACGAGCGGGGTATGGGCGACAGGATCATCAATAATCATGCAGCGCAAACCATAAACCGCTTCAATCAATTCCGGGGTGACAATCTCTTTTGGCGCACCTTCCGCAACAATTTTGCCATCGCGCAGCGCAATCAGATGTGTTGCGTAGCGGCAGGCCTGGTTTAAATCATGCAGCACTGCGGCGAGTGTAAAACCGCGCTCGCGGTTTAGCTCGCTCAACAATTCCAGCAAGTCTATCTGATGGCTGATATCCAGCCAGGTCGTCGGCTCATCGAGCAACATAATCGAAGTGTCTTGCGCCAGCACCATCGCAATCCATGCCCGCTGGCGTTGACCGCCGGAAAGGGTATCCACGCTCTGGTTAGCCAGATTCACAATACCGGTCGCCTGCATGGCGCCCTGCACCGCGTCTTCATCTTCCTGCCGCCAGCGGCTAAACAGCGGTTGGTGTGGGTAACGCCCGCGCGCGACAAGCTCCTGCACCGAAATATCGCCCGGCGTGGTGGCGTTTTGCGCCAACAGACCAATGCGCCGCGCCACCTCTTTACTGGCGTACTGCTGAATTTCTTCGCCATCGAGATACACATGACCGTGAACCGGCGTCATCAAACGGCTTAGAGTGCGCAAAAGTGTCGATTTACCACAGCCGTTGGGGCCGATGATCGCGGTGAAATGGCCATCCGGGATGGTGACATTCAGCGACTCGGCAATGGTTTTTTTACCGTAGGCAAGGGTTAACTGGTCGCCGCGCAAACGGGCTACGGTGTCGGTCATTTTTTGCGAGACTCCTGAATAAGCAACACGATGAGGTAGATACCGCCGAGACTGACGGTCACCACACCCACCGGGAGTTGATACGGTAAGAATAACTGCTGGGCGCAGAAATCGGCGGCGCTGAGCAATAGCGCGCCGCACAGTGCCGCTTGCGTCAGACCCCAGCGCGCAGTGCCGCTGAGGCGGCGGGCGATGTGCGGCGCGACCAGCGCGATAAACGAAATCGGCCCCGCCAGCGCGGTGGCGGCAGCGGTTAATACCACCGCAATCAGCATCAGCAGCAGGCGGGAAAACTCGACACGCACGCCCAGCGCGCAGGCACTGTCATCGCCCATTTCCAGCAGGCGCAGACGGCGCACCAGCAACGCGGAACAAACCAGCGCAACGCCCATCAGCGGCGCAGCGGGCCAGATTTTGGCCCACGTCAGGCCATTGAGTGAACCGGCAAACCATAGCCCGGCAGAGACAGCGGTTTCCAGCGAGGCGCGCAGCAGCAGCCAGGTGTTAAATGCCATCAGCATCGCGCGGATGCCAATGCCGATAATGATCAGCCGGAAGGTGTCGATACCGTTGCGCCACGCCAGTGCCCAGACCAACAGCGAGGTAAGAATGCCGCCCGCCATCGACGCCAGGGTGATCGCGGTTAAATGCTGGCCGAAGAACACCATTGCCACTAACACGCCGCTCCACGCGCCGGTGTTAAAGCCCATGACATCCGGGCTGCCGAGCGGGTTACGCATTAATGACTGGAAAATAGCGCCGCTGACGCCAAGCGCTGCGCCAATCAGCAACGCCATCAGCACGCGTGGCAAGCGCCATTCGGTGACTATCATGGAGATAGCGCGCGGGGCGTCGCCGAACAGGGCGGCAACCACCTGAGAAAGTTCCAGCGTGACCGCGCCGCTGCGCAGGCTCCACAACGCCAGCAACAGGCAAGCGGCAACCAGCAGCAGACAACTGGCGATTAAACGGCGAGAAGGCGTGGTCATCGGCCACCTCCGCTACGCTGGCGGCGCACGAGGAAAATCAGCACCGGCGCGCCAATAAAGGCGCTGACCACCGAAACGCGCAGCTCGCCCGGCACTAACAGGCGGCCAATAATGTCGGCAAACAGCAGCAGCGACGGCGTGGCGAGCAGCGTCACCGGCAGCGACCAGCGATGATCCGCCCCCACCAGCCAGCGGGCAATATGCGGCATCATCAGGCCGATAAACGCGATTGGCCCGACCACCGACGTGGCGCTGGCGCACAAAATGGTGATGACCAGCAGCCCCGTTATTTGCGTGCGCGCCACTTTGCTGCCCAGTGCGGTGGCGGTATCGGTGCCGAGGCTCAGGCTGTTGAGCGAGCGGCTCATCATCAGGGCGACGGCGGCGGCAATCAGCACCGGTATCAGCACCGTTTTGAGGGTTTGCAGAGTACGAATATCCAACGAACTGGCTTGCCAGAAGCGCAGTTGGTCGTATACGTCGGGGTTGAGCAGGGCGATGCCGTTCGACAACCCTTCCAGCACGGCGGCGAGCGCGACGCCCGCCAGCGTTAAACGCACCGGACTGAGTTGACCGCCGCCCTGGCTGCCGGTAAACGCCACCACTAACGAGGCCACCAGCGCGCCGCAAAAAGCCATCGCCAGTTGCTCTTCAGGAGAGGAGATGCCCAACAGCGCCGCGCCAAGCACAATGGCGAAGCTGGCTCCGGCGTTAACGCCCAAAATACCGGGATCAGCCAGTGGGTTGCGGGTGAGGGTTTGCATCAGCGCTCCGGCAAGGCCGAGTGCGCCGCCCGCCAGTAGGCCAGCGAGCGTTCGGGGGAGCCGCGCGTCGAGCACGATGGTGCAATCCGCACTGCGGCAAGTACCGCTGAGGGCATCAACGACGACGGATATCGGCAGCGGTTTTGCGCCAATCAATAAGCTGAGTGTGACGGCGAGAGACAGCAGTATCAGTAAACCGGGCAGCGCAACGGCGCGCAGCGCGGGGGTGGAAAACGACATGGTGACATCCCTGATGTGATAATGATAGTGATTATCGTTATCTATCTTATTCGTTTATGTTAGCATGAGCGCCCTCGGAAAGGGTATGAAAAAAGTCACAAGGTCTTGTAATGAACCGACAATCCTGGCTGCTAAATCTGAGCCTGCTAAAAACGTATCCGGCCTTCCGCGCCGTCTTTATCGCCCGCTTTATCTCCATTCTTTCACTTGGCCTGCTCGGCGTTGCCGTGCCGGTACAAATCCAGATGATGACGCACTCCACCTGGCAAGTCGGGCTGTCGGTTACTTTGACCGGCGGGGCGATGTTTGTCGGGCTAATGGTCGGCGGTGTGCTGGCTGATCGCTACGAACGGCGCAAATTGATTTTGCTGGCACGTGGTACTTGCGGCATCGGTTTTGTCGGGCTGTGGCTGAACGCGCTGCTGCCGGAGCCGTCGTTGTTGGCGATTTATCTGCTGGGATTATGGGACGGCTTTTTTGCCTCGCTGGGCGTGACGGCGCTGCTGGCGGCTACTCCGGCGCTCGTCGGGCGTGAAAACCTGATGCAAGCCGGGGCGATCACCATGTTAACGGTGCGTTTAGGCTCGGTGATTTCGCCGATGGTCGGCGGGCTGTTGCTGGCTTCCGGTGGAGTGTCGTGGAACTACCTGCTGGCGGCTGCGGGGACGTTTATTACGACCCTGACGCTGTTGCGTTTGCCGCAACTGCCACCGCCGCCACAACCGCGCGAGCATCCGTTTACATCGCTGGTGGCGGGGTTCCGTTTTCTGCTTAGTAGTCCGTTGATTGGCGGCATTGCGCTATTGGGCGGGCTGGTGACGATGGCCAGCGCAGTGCGCGTGTTGTATCCGGCGCTGGCGCAAAACTGGCAGATGTCGGCGGCGCAAATCGGCCTGCTGTATGCGGCCATTCCGCTCGGCGCGGCGTTGGGGGCGCTAACCAGCGGGCGTCTGGCGCACCACGAGCGGCCTGGTTTGTTGATGCTGCTGGCGACGGTGGGAGCGTTTGTCGCCA
>JBOFJM010000726.1:0-8726 GCA_051656825.1 Kluyvera sp. | reverse complement strand
TGACAGGCTGGCGGTTGACAGCAGCATAAACGTCACCATTATCTGATACTTAATGGCTTTAACTGGGTCGATACCCGCAAAGATAAGACCCGACATCATCCCCGGCAAGCTCACTAATCCTACCGTTTTGGCGGAATCGACCGTCGGAATCAACGACGCGCGAATACTTTCACGAATCAACCGCGCAGAGGCCATTTTCGGCGTTGCCCCCAGGCTTAATTTCTCCTGAATCTGCTGCTGTTCGGCATTAAAACGCTGCCCAAGATTGTTGTAGCACAGCCCTACCGCCACCATCGCGTTACCGGCAATCATCCCGGAAATAGGGATAACCTGCATCGGCACAAAGGCAATCGTGCCAGAACACACCAGCACCGCCAGCGTTAGTCCCGCGCCGGTGGTGATAGCGATAAACGACGAAATAAACGCTTTATCAATATATTTGCTGCGCTTTTGCGCGTTCCACGCGGCATTCGAGCAGATAAACAGCACCATCAGTAACGTCAGCACCGCATGGTTTACATTGAAAATATACTTCAGCACGTAGCCGACAATAACCAGCTGCACCACCGCGCGGCAGATACTCCAGATAATATCTTTTTCCAGCGCCAGTTTTTCTCGATAGCTAATGAGCACTGCAATCAGTACCAGCACCATCGACAGCGCCAGCGATTCGTTAGTGATGATATGTTCGTTATTCATGATGCGCCTCCCGCACACTTTCATGATGCGATGGCAGTGTTATCACTTCATCCGCATGGCTAATTTCATCTTTATCATGCGTTACCCACAGCACCGCAACCTGTTTATCCGCCGCATAGTGATGAATAATTTCATTCACGTTTTGTTTATTTTGCTCATCCAGCGCACTGGTTATTTCATCGAGTAATAAAACTTTCGGTAGAAATTGCAGATTACGAATTAACGATACCCGCTGTTTTTCACCGCCTGACAGCGAATTGATCGATTTCGACAAAGTTTCTTCTGGCAAACCAAACTGCGCCAACGCCGCAATAAAACGCTCCGGTTCCGGTTGCTGCTGACGAATTTGCCAGGGGAAAATGAGATTGTCATACACCGTGTCGCCAAATAATGCCGGCGTTTGCGCGCAGTAAGAAACCTGCTGACGATAAGATTCTGGCGACAACGTATTGATATCATTGTCTTCAAAGAGAATGTTCCCACGACTCGGCGAGAGCAGTGAGGCGATAATTTTTAATAATGTGCTTTTACCGCAGCCAGACGGCCCGGTAATCAGCTTAAACTCGCCTGGAGCGACGCGCAGGTTAATATCGTCAAGAACCGTTTTCCCATCAATATCAAAGCCTACATGCTGAAGCTGTAAAATTGCCCTATTTTCCTTCATAGCCTTTTTTATGTCCTGATTCTAACTTTTGTTCCATTAGTGTAACGCCTATCGGATATACTTTAAAAAATTACGGACGGTTAGACAGGAGGTTTTATGTTGATATTTATCCCTATTCTTATTTTTGTCGCCCTGGTGATTGTTGCTGCGGGCGTCAAAATCGTCCCACAAGGTTATCAGTGGACCGTTGAGCGCTTTGGCCGTTATACCCAAACGCTGCATCCAGGCTTGAGCCTTGTCGTGCCGTTTATGGACAGAATCGGCCGCAAAATCAACATGATGGAACAAGTGCTCGATATTCCATCACAAGAAATCATCTCCAAGGATAACGCCAACGTCTCCATCGATGCCGTATGTTTTATTCAGGTGATCGACGCGACAAAAGCGGCGTATGAGGTCAGCAATCTTGAGCTGGCGATTATCAACCTGACGATGACCAACATTCGTACCGTACTCGGTTCGATGGAACTCGATGAAATGCTTTCTCAGCGCGATAACATCAACACTCGCCTGTTGCATATTGTTGACGAAGCCACCAATCCGTGGGGCATTAAAATCACCCGTATTGAGATTCGCGACGTTCGCCCACCGGCCGAACTTATCGACGCGATGAATGCGCAGATGAAGGCCGAGCGTACCAAGCGTGCTTATATTCTTGAAGCCGAAGGGATTCGCCAGGCGCAGATTGTTAAAGCGGAAGGGGAAAAGCAGTCTAAGATCCTTACCGCAGAAGGCGATCGTCAGTCCACATTCTTGCAAGCGGAAGCGCGCGAACGTTCGGCGGAAGCGGAAGCCCGCGCCACTAAAATGGTTTCGGAAGCGATTGCCGCTGGGGATATTCAGGCGGTGAACTACTTCATTGCCCAAAAATACACTGACGCGCTGCAACAAATCGGTTCTGCCAATAACAGCAAAGTGGTGATGATGCCGCTGGATGCCAGCAGCCTGATGGGTTCTATCGCCGGGATTGCCGAACTGATTAAAGACGGCGCCTCTGAACGGAGAAGATAATGGTTGAGGTTGTCTTCGCACACCCGCACATTTTCTGGCTGAGTCTTGGCGGCATTCTGTTAGCCGCTGAGATCCTCGGCGGCAATGGCTACCTGCTGTGGAGCGGCGTTGCCGGAGTGGTAACGGGCCTGTTCACCTGGCTGATACCTATCAGTTGGGAATGGCAAGGCGCGCTGTTTGCAGCACTGACGCTGCTGGCAGCGTGGTTGTGGTGGCGCTGGCTGGCGCATAAAGTTAAAGAACAGCGTCCTGCAGACAGCCACCTGAACCAACGGGGGCAACAGTTGCTGGGGCAACGCTTCATGCTGGATGCAACGCTAGTTAACGGTCGCGGTCATATGCGGGTTGGCGATAGTACATGGCCAGTGCAAGCAGATAATGACCTTCCGGCGGGTAGCCACGTTGAAGTCATTGCGGTAGAAGGGATTGTCTTGCGCATCAAACTTTCCGCTTCGCATTAACCCTTAGTTTTCGGCTTTACGATGGCAGCAGCCGGACAGATTATCAATAATCGGGCAGTCGGCGCTGTCATCTCCAGGGCAAGAAGCCGCCAGCGATAGCAACTGGTCACGCATCGCTTGCAGATCGCTAATGCTACGTTCAATATCCGCAACCTTCTGTAGCGTATAGGCTTTCACATCAGCGCTATGGCGTTTTGGATTGTTAAACAGATTCACCAACTCGCCACACTCCTCCAGATTAAACCCCACCTGGCGCGCCTGGCGTAGCAACGTAAACTCATCAAGGTGCTTTTGCGTATAGCTACGGTAGCCGTTTTCACTGCGTAGCGGCGGCGTCACCAGCCCTTTCTCTTCATAAAAGCGAATGGCTTTACTGGTCAGCCCGGTTTTTTTGGCAACATCACTAATATTCATACATTCCTCCGAAAGCGGGTGATGCAGGACGGTCTATTATAACCTGGATAAATTATCGAATAGACCTTTGACGCAGAAAAACGCGCCAAAGCCAACCTTCAGAATCAGAAGAGGCCCGCCGACGGGGTAGCGCTATTTCACTCCGCTCTGACGCGTCGCAAAATCGACAAAACGGAAAGTATCAGCACGTTGATGCGTTTCATGTACCTGAAAAATTTGCGCATCATCAAGGCTAATGGCGCTGCGGATCACCACCAGATGGCTATGCTGATGAAGATCGAGTCGTTTACGATCGCTCTCGCTGGCAAGCTCGACGGTTATCTCTTTTGTTGCGTAGGCAATAGGCAGACAAAGATCATATTCCAACCAGGCATACACCGACCCTTGCGCAACGCTATCAGGAATTGCCGGAACCCATTTTTGGAAGAAATAATCACGATCGTACATAACGGCTTCATTATTAATAAAACGCAGCCGCTCCAGGATAATGACCGGCTCTTTTGGCACTAAACCATAGCGTTCAGCCGCAGCGTCGGGAAGCTCGCCTGGTTGATTACTGAGAACCTGGGTATGTGTTACCAGCGCCTTATCGTGTAATAGCTCTGCAAAACTGTGCAGCCCGGAACCCGATATTTGCAGTTGATCCACGTCTAATACCACCGAACCCCGACGCTGTTTTTTATGAATGAACCCGGCATCCACGAGCATCGACTGAGCCTTCCTCACCGTTTCACGCGAAACCTGATAAGCCTGTGCCAATGCTTCTTCCGTGGGAAGCCTATCACCCGGGCGCAGTGATTTATTTAAAATAGACTGCCGGAGATCCTGATAAATAACATCGTACTTATTCATTTTGTCCCGCCCTGCAATGGTATGCTTCACGCCCTGGATAGGCTCTACCCTCCGCAATTTCTTGCAACCAGCGACTGGATCCTACGCCGGCTATAGGGCCGTCAAGCAGCGGATCATGGCTTTGCACCATCCACTCCTCAACTTTCTGGCGTAAGTCTGCGGCAATTTCGCGGTATTCAACCTCATGGATTAAATTCACGTTTTCGAGCGGATCGCGCGCCAGATCATACAGCTCTTCCGCCTCATTGGGCGTATAGAGCGCGTTCCGTACCGCCTTCCCTGAAGGGCTAAGATGCGCATCCACCGTGATATACACTTTTGGCCCATCGGCGAAATTTCTAACGTAGCTATAGCGCTCGGTACGAATGCCACGCATGGGTTGATATTTATCATGCCAGGTCAACTCGGTGAAAAAAGAGGTTCTTCCCCCACGCTGTGCGCCGTGGAATAAAGAAGCGAAACTTTTACCATCTAACCCAGCAGGCGTTTCTGCGCCAATCAAATCGAGGATGGTGGGGAAAAGGTCGATATTACACAGCAGCGCTGGCTTGCGCGTTCCCGGAGTGGGGCTACCTGGTAACACCATAATCAGCGCGGTTTCTAGGCCTGCTTTTTTCAACGAGCCTTTAGCAAGAGGGAAAGCGACACCGTGATCGGTAGTGAAAATCACTAACGTATTACGAGAAAGCCCAGTTTCATCAAGCGCCTGCATAATCTCGCCGATGGCTTTATCAAGCACTTTGAGAGAACCATTAAACAGGGCTATATCCTCGCGGATTTCGGGTAGATCGGGTAAAAAGTCGAATACCTCAACATCACTGGGATCATCCGCGCATATCTGGTATTCATCAAAATCACGGTGAGTTTCGAAAAAACCAACATTGAGATAAAACGGTGTTTTATCCGACTGGTGTTGATGCAAATATTCAACAACTTTTTGCGCAACATTTCCGGCACGCTCGCCCGGCACAGCAATATAGTCGTCATATCCCAGCGCAAGCGTTGAAGAGAAAATGCGGTCTTTTATTGGCGGCGCCTGGTCGATAGTTTCATGGCTCAAGCCAATCAGTGACGTAAGATAGCCGCTCTTTTGCAATTCCTTTGGCAGGGTCGTTACGCCTTTAGTGATACAAAACCCTAAATGTGCCAGCCCCATCAAACCATTATTATGCGGATACCGTCCGGTCAATATGCTGCCACGGCTGGGGCTGCATTGGGGGGCTGGGCAGTAATAATTATCAAACTGCACGCCACGCCTGGCCAACGCTGTAATATTCGGGGTAGAGACGGAATAACCATAGCAGGCAAATTTCCGCCCGCTATCATGAGAAATCATAAATAATATATTTGGCTTCATTATATTTACATCCCTGTCATGCCATTTTATTTCACATGCTAGCACTGAACTTTGATTTGTCCATACAAAACAAAAAAAAGCATTCACACTGGAAATAAATAAATTAAAAACATAAAAACATGATATTTGACCATTATTAAATTCAGGCGTATCAATTCTGACTGATTTGTCCAGACAATTAAAAGGGCATTAAAATGAAGGATTCATTACACGAAAATGTAACAGACATTATCCATTTAATCGGTGGCAGAGATAACATCATTACGGCAAGCCACTGTTTAACCCGCCTGCGGCTTGGGCTTCACGATGAAAGCAAAGTCAATATTCGCCAACTGGAAAAGAATGATTTAGTGAAAGGCAGTTTTTCCGCTAACGGCCAATTCCAAATCATCATTGGCCCTGGTTTGGTCGATAAAGTTTATCAACAATTTATTCAGCAGACAGGCGGTGGAAATGTTCCTCCCCACATTCCCCCTCCCACTGTTAATAAAAAGACCAATGTCATTCAGCAAATAATAAAGAATCTGGCAGATATTTTTATTCCTGTTCTACCGGCTATTGTCGCGTCTGGTCTTTTGCTGGGGTTTAATAATCTACTGACGAATCCCGGTATTTTCTTTGATGAATCTCTGCTAGTGCATTATCCACAATGGAGCGGCGTATCAGGACTCATCAATATGATAGCCAATACATCCTTCTTGTTTCTTCCGGCGCTTATTGGTTGGTCGGCCACAAAGAAATTTGGCGGCAACCCGCTGCTCGGCATTGTGATTGGCTTAGTGCTGATTCATCCCGAGCTATTAAGCGCACAGCAATTCGCCAAAAACCCTGAGGCAGTGCAGCACTGGTCAATGCTTGGATTACAGTTGAATAAAGTGGGATATCAGGGACAAGTCATCACGGTATTACTCTCCGCCTGGCTGTTGGCGCGAACGGAAAGACTGCTAAACCGCGTGGTTCCCGATATGATTCAGGTTATCGTTGTGGCGCCCGTTACGTTACTAGTCACCGGTTTTGCGGCATTTTTAATCATCGGCCCGGTGACGATGTGGTTAGGCAATGGCATCACCGACAGCATCCTTAAACTATTTGATATTGCGCCCGTTTTTGCCGGCGGCTTCTTCGCTTTTATCCTTTCTCCTCTGGTCATCACCGGTATGCACCACCTGTTTTTAGGTATCAACCTACAGATGATCGGCACAATGGGCTACACCACTTTATGGCCTATCCAGGTTATGGCTAGCCTCGCACAAGGCATGGGGGCATTAACAATCTTCTTTCTCACCACTGACAAGAAAATGCGCGGTGTCTCGGTGATTGCTGCCGTTTCCGCCTGGCTTGGGGTAACAGAACCGGCAATTTTCGGCGTGAATCTGCGTTATCGCTTTCCTTTTATTGCAGCCATGTTTGGCGCAGGCGTTGCCGGGAGTATTGTCTCCAGCTACCATATTAAAGCAACCTCCATCGGTATCTCCGGTCTTCCGGGTTTCCTGTCGATATTTACCGAATACTGGCAGGTCTATTTTATCGCAATGGGAACATCCATCGCTCTGACCGCGCTCTTTACCTTTGTACTTTCACGCACAAAGTGGTTTAAGAAACAACTGACAGATAACGAATAATCAGCGTATTCGCCAGCCGTAGCCTGTATCTTTATTTTTGCCTTGACCTTACCCTTGCTGGAAGGTTTAACCTTCATAACACTCAAATGGCTATGACGCCGTCCACTTCCGGGCGGCGCATGAAAAAGGAGTGTTATATGTCTCATACAATCAATCTGGCGCTTGACGGCCTGTCCTGTGGACATTGCGTTAAACGCGTTAAAGAGAGCCTGGAACAGCGCCCTGACGTTGACCATGCAGAAGTGACCATCGAAGCCGCGCAAGTGACCGGTAGCGCCAGCGCCGAGGCGCTTATCGACACCATTAAACAAGCCGGTTACGGTGCGGAGTTAAGCCACCCAAAGGCTAAACCGCTGGCAGAGTCATCACTCCCGTCGGAAGCACTGACAGCGGCCACCCCTGAGCTTCCGGCAGCACAGGATCTGGATGACAGCCAACAACTGCTGATCAACGGTATGAGCTGCGCCAGCTGCGTTTCCCGGGTACAAAATGCGTTGCAGGCCGTACCGGGCGTCGTACAGGCACGGGTAAACCTGGCGGAGCGCACGGCTCTGGTGATGGGCAACGCCTCTGCCAGTGATTTAGTCCACGCGGTAGAGAAAGCCGGTTACGGCGCGGAAGCGATTGAGGACGACCTCAAACGCCGCGAACGCCAGCAAGAAACCGCGCTGGCAACCATGAAACGTTTTCGCTGGCAGGCGATTCTCGCCCTGCTGGTCGGTATTCCGGTGATGGTTTGGGGGATGATCGGCGACAACATGATGGTCTCCGATGACAACCGTTCCCTGTGGCTGGTTATCGGTTTTGCCACCCTCGCGGTCATGGTATTTGCCGGTGGCCACTTTTATAGCAGCGCGTGGAAAAGCCTGAAAAACCGCACCGCGACGATGGACACCCTGGTGGCCCTCGGTACAGGTGTCGCCTGGCTGTATTCGATGAGCGTCAACCTGTGGCCGCAGTGGTTCCCGATGGAAGCCCGCCACCTTTATTACGAAGCCAGCGCCATGATTATCGGCCTGATAAACTTTGGACATATGCTGGAAGCGCGCGCGCGTCAGCGTTCTTCCCGCGCGCTGGAAAAACCACTCGACTTAACGCCACCCACGGCGCGTGTCGTCACCGATGACGGTGAAAAGACCGTGCCGCTGGCGGAAGTGCAGCCCGGCATGACGCTGCGACTGGCAACCGGCGACCGCGTTCCGGTCGATGGCGAAATCACGCAAGGCGAAGCCTGGTTTGACGAAGCGATGCTAACCGGTGAGCCAATCCCGCAACAAAAAGCTGACGGCGATAGCATTCACGCCGGTACGGTTGTGCAGGATGGTTCGGTATTATTCCGCGCCAGTGCGGTCGGCAGCCATACCACGCTGTCACGCATTATTAAAATGGTGCGCCAGGCGCAAAGCAGTAAGCCAGAAATTGGTCAACTGGCAGATAAAATTTCGGCGGTATTTGTCCCCGTAGTCGTCGCTATCGCCATTTTCAGCGCCGCAATTTGGTACTTCTTCGGCCCCGCACCGCAGATTGTCTACACCCTGGTGATTGCCACCACGGTGCTGATTATCGCCTGCCCATGTGCGCTTGGCCTGGCCACACCGATGTCGATTATCTCCGGCGTGGGTCGCGCGGCAGAGTATGGCGTACTG
>JBOFJM010000725.1:0-2118 GCA_051656825.1 Kluyvera sp. | reverse complement strand
CCCAACCCCATATGGAAGTTGTCATCCGCCAGCGGTCGCCAGGTTTTTTCCCAACCATAACCCCCAATCGGCTCCCATTTATTGAAGGAGTCTTTGAACGCCATCAGATACAGGCCGTGCCAGTTCCCTTTGTCATCCCAGCGCGACACACCAAAACCTGCCCCCCAGGGGCGCTCGTTATACTCGTCGGTTTTATCTTTATCGTAGGCAAAACGCGCGTGCCAGGTAATCGCGGGCACATACAGGTCGTAACTCTGCGGCGCATCCCAGGTCTGCGCCACGTTATTGCTCAGCGTGTCATAGCCATCTTTTATCGTCTGCGTAAAAGAGGCATAAGCTGGAAGAGCGGCACCAGACAGCCCAACCAGAACGATCAACATTGAAATAATTCTATGTATTTTTAACACGATACTCTCGCAGAAATAACTTCTCATAAGAATAGTCTATCAATGCTAATCTTAATCAAAACTTAACAACACTGAGGCTTCTCTTTTTTCTGTCTCCTGCATTAAAAATTAGAATATTCCTAATCGATTCGTCAAGTCAGCCAGATGGTGGGGGAATGAATAATTTTTCACTATCCTGTCAAATAGCTTACAGGATAATTATGCATCAAAATAAATGGCATGCAGACCTCAAGGTTTATTATTTTTTAAATTAACCCCCTCATGATTATTAAATTACATCTGCACAAGTGAATTATTAATATTTAAATATCATTTTGCCCAGCTCAATTTACCAGCAATACTCTGCTCAATCTAATACAGAGAAAAGAGACACACACAGTAGAGGGTAGCGCCTCCCACGCCTTGCAACATCAGCGCGTAGCAAGCGATTTTTTAGCGCTACCACATTTTATTTACCGCTGCGGTTTATTCATCCACCACCATGCGATGTTTCCGATACCACAATGTGCTTCTTTGTGAGTACGTCTAGCAAATTACAATATCATTCTCTTTAATTCGGCTGTTTTTTGATTTCCATCAGCTAAATCTGCCGCTTTTTTCGGCACATTTCACCACTGACTTTTTGATGCAGCACTGCGTCAATTTTTACAACTGGGCGATAGGTGTTAATAATGTTAACGTTCTTTGAACTCCTGATTGGTGTTGTGGTTATTGTGGGCGTAGCCCGCTACATCATCAAAGGATATTCCGCGACGGGGGTCCTTTTCGTCGGCGGTCTACTGTTACTGATTGCCAGCGCATTGATGGGGCACAAGGTTTTACCTGGTAGCGAAAGCAGTACCGGTTATTCTGCTACCGACATCATTGAATACATCAAAATCTTGCTGATGAGCCGTGGTGGCGACCTCGGTATGATGATCATGATGCTGTGCGGTTTTGCCGCTTATATGACACATATCGGTGCAAACGATATGGTCGTTAAGCTGGCCTCCAAGCCGTTACGGTTTATCAACTCGCCTTATTTACTGATGATTGCCGCCTATTTCGTGGCATGTCTGATGTCACTGGCGGTGTCTTCGGCTACCGGCCTTGGCGTACTATTAATGGCAACGTTATTCCCGGTTATGGTTAACGTCGGAATTAGCCGTGGTGCTGCCGCCGCTATTTGCGCCTCACCTGCGGCTATTATTCTGTCGCCAACTTCCGGTGACGTGGTATTAGCGGCTAAAGCGGCTGAAATGCCATTAATTGATTTTGCCTTCAAAACAACACTGCCTATTTCTATCGTCGCGATTATCGCGATGGCTATCGCCCATTTCTTCTGGCAGCGTTACCTGGACAAAAAAGAGAATATTTCTCACGAAATGCTGGATGTGAATGAAATTACCACTACCGCACCCAGCTTCTACGCCATTCTGCCGTTTACGCCAATTATTGGCGTGCTAATTTTCGACGGTAAATGGGGCCCAGAACTGCATATTATTTCAATTCTGGTTATCTGCATGTTGCTGTCGGCAGTGCTGGAATTCCTGCGCGGCTTTAATACCCAAAACGTCTTTGCGGGCCTGGAAGTGGCCTATCGCGGAATGGCAGACGCCTTTGCGGGCGTGGTCATGCTGCTGGTCGCGGCGGGCGTGTTTGCGCAGGGCTTGAGCACCATCGGCTTTATCAATAGACTAATCTCTATCGCCACCTCGTTTGGTTCAGCAAG
>JBOFJM010000724.1:0-3231 GCA_051656825.1 Kluyvera sp. | reverse complement strand
TGCTGGCAAGCCACGGGGCGCTGGATTTCGCCGGAGGAACCGTGGTGCACATTAATGCCGCAGTGGCGGGGCTGGTGGGCGCGTACCTGATCGGTAAACGCGTGGGCTTTGGCAAAGAAGCGTTCAAACCGCACAACCTGCCGATGGTGTTTATCGGCACAGCTATCCTCTACTTTGGCTGGTTCGGCTTCAACGCCGGTTCGGCGAGTGCGGCAAATGAAATTGCCGGTCTGGCATTCGTTAACACGGTGGTTGCCACGGCGGCGGCGATTCTCGGCTGGATATTTGGCGAATGGGCGCTGCGCGGTAAACCGTCTCTGCTTGGGGCGTGTTCCGGTGCTATTGCGGGCCTGGTCGCCATTACCCCTGCATGTGGTTTTATCGGCGTCGGTGGGGCGTTGATTCTGGGCGTTATCGCTGGTTTGGCGGGGCTGTGGGGCGTCACCTCACTGAAACGCTGGCTGCGCGTTGATGACCCGTGCGATGTATTCGGCGTCCACGGTGTGTGCGGTATCATCGGTTGTATCCTGACCGGTATCTTCGCCTCAACCTCTTTGGGCGGCGTGGGCTACGCTGAAGGCGTCACCATGGGCCATCAGGTGCTGGTACAGTTGGAAAGCATCGGTATCACCCTTGTCTGGTCGGGCGTGGTGGCCTTCATCGGCTATAAAGTGGCAGATTTAACCGTCGGGCTGCGCGTGCCGGAAGAACAGGAACGCGAAGGGCTGGACGTCAACAGCCACGGCGAAAATGCGTACAACGCCTAAAAATGGTGTTATCTCCTGAAGCGAAAAGCCTCCCGTTGGGAGGCTTTTGTTTTTGTTTCTCCGGTTCACGTAACCATTAACCGCGATTACGCATCACCCCTTCCTGTACCGTCGAGGCCACCAGTACGCCGTCCTGAGTGTAGAACTCACCGCGCACAAAACCACGCGCGCTAGAAGCAGAGGTGCTCTCTACGCTGTACAGCAGCCATTCATTCATGTTGAACGGGCGATGGAACCACATGGAGTGGTCGATGGTTGCTACCTGCATTCCCGGTTCAAGGAAGCCGACGCCATGCGGCTGTAGCGCCACCGGCAGGAAGTTAAAATCAGAGGCGTAGCCCAGCAGATATTGATGAATATGCAGGCAATCCGGCACTGCGCCGTTAGCGCGGATCCACACCATGCGGCGCGGTTCGGCGACATGGCCTTTCAGCGGGTTGTGGAACTCCACTGGGCGGATCTCCAGCGGCTTATCGCAGAGAAACTTCTCTTTGACCTGTGGCGGCAGCAGATGCGCCAGCGAACGGGCGATATCAGTCTCAGACGGCAGGCCGTCCGGTGACGGGGCGGTTGGCATGGTTTTCTGATGCTCGTAGCCGGATTCAGGAGCCTGGAACGACGCCGTCATATAAAAAATAGGCTTACCATTCTGGATGGCCGCGACACGGCGGGCGCTAAAACTGTTGCCGTCACGCAGCACTTCTACGTCGTAGATAATCGCTTTTTGACTGTCGCTAGGGCGCAGAAAATAGCTGTGAAAAGAGTGGACCAGGCGGTCGGCGGGAACCGTCTCTTTTGCTGCGTATAGCGCCTGGCCGACAACCTGACCGCCAAAGACCTGACGCAGGCCGAGGTCTTCGCTTTGACCGCGAAATAGCCCCTCTTCAATTTTTTCCAGATTCAATAACGTCAGCAGATTGGATAGCGCTTGGCTCATTAGTACCCTCTATAATTTTACGGTCACAACGGCGGTGAATCCTTCCAGTATAACGCAGTTTCGCGAGTGGTCCGATGGGTGCAATTATCTGAATAGTGGCTTCTTTGTAGGTATATATGTGAAATCTGTGCCACACTTAAGCGGTTATGTTTGTTAAGGCGTTGTCACTCAATGGGGAAATTTGGCCTTACTTGAGTGAGCGAAAAGGAGAATGCTAATGAAACTCGTGCCGATCATAAGTGGTTTGGCGGTTGCACTGACCCTGGCGGGCTGTGCGCAGACGCACCAGCAAAGTCAGAATCAGACACCTGCACCAGAAGCAGCCACCGCAGCGGTTCAACAACCGAATGTCTCCGGTAATGTGTGGATCCGTCAGAAAGTCGCGCTGCCGCCTGATGCCGTGTTGACGGTAACGCTGTCAGACGCCTCGCTGGCTGATGCACCATCGAAGGTGTTATCGCAAAAAGTAACGCGAACAGAAGGGAAACAGGCGCCGTTTACCTTTGCGCTGCCGTACAACCCGGCAGATATTCAACCGAAGGCTCGCATTCTGTTGAGCGCTGCAATTACCCTCAACGGCAAACTTATCTTTATCACCGATACGGTGCATGAAGTGATAAACCAGGGCGGCACTAAAGCTGACCTGACGTTGGTTCCGGTACAGCAAACGCCAGTACCGGTTCAGGATTCTGCACCCGTTCAGGTTCCGTAACCTTCCAATGCCCTCCCTTGCGAGGGCATTTTAATCTCGCCAGCGATACTTCTGCATATCAATTTTGCCACTTCCTGAAACCTGCACGCCTTCAGCCAGCAGCGCCTGACGTTGACGCTGGAGATCGGGGCCGGTCAACGAGATAATTCCGTGACGATTAACCACCCGATGCCACGGTAGCGTTGAGCCTTCTGGCAGGCGTTTTAGCCCCCCGCCCACCTGGCGCGCCGCACGTGGAGAGCCTGCGAGCCTGGCGATATCGCCATAAGTGGTGACATAACCTTCCGGGATTGCCGCAACGATTTGCCACACCCGTTGGGGAAAAGAGTCTAAAGCGTCCATAGTATGTTCCTGAAAACGGAACCCTCAGCATAATCAGCCCGATGGCCGCTGTGAAGGGGCGATTGCGCAAGAATCCAGCAGGTGGAAGCGGATAGCTTGCAATTACCTGTCTCAGCAGTGATAATGCGCCAGCGCGTTGGGTAACAACGCTCTCAATGGGGGCTCTGTTGGTTCTCCCGCAACGCTACTCTGTTTACCAGGTCAGGTCCGGAAGGAAGCAGCCAAGGTAGATGACGCGTGTGCCGGGATGTAGCTGGCAGGGCCCCCACCCAATTCTGGGCCTGAACATCTCCCCTTAAAGCCTCTGCACGCAATATCAGCTTCTTAAGCTCAGCCCTTTAACCCTGTTGTTTATGACGTTATTAAAATCATCCACTCCACGAATATTCATCAATCTGTAATGCAACTGTCATAAATCGTACTTAAATTACCATTGGGTATTTATATTGCTCACGGTGGTATAAATATATTTG
>JBOFJM010000723.1:0-2300 GCA_051656825.1 Kluyvera sp. | reverse complement strand
AATCCCGCCGGGATTGCTGTTGCCATACAGCACTGAGGTTGGCCCGCGCATCACTTCAACACGTTCCAGGAAATACGGGTCCATTGAAATTTCAGAGTAGTTGTTCCCCTGAAGTTTCATGCCATCCAGATACTGGTTGGTATTGACAGTCGTCGGTGCGGTGAAGCCACGAATAGAAACCACATCGTAAGTCGTCGAGCTACCACGAGTCGAGAAAACACTTGGCGTATAGGCCAGGGCTTCTTTAACGGTCGTCGGCTGGTGGATATCCATCTCCTGACGAGTGATCACCGAAATCGACTGCGGGGTCTTTTCGATCGGGGTATCCGTTTTGGTTGCCGTGGCAGAGCGCTTCGCTGCAATCGTCGGCGACGGCCCCCACGCGCTTTCCTGTGA
Organism: Kluyvera sp.; assembly: GCA_051656825.1. Classification (GTDB taxonomy): domain Bacteria; phylum Pseudomonadota; class Gammaproteobacteria; order Enterobacterales; family Enterobacteriaceae; genus Kluyvera. Next base: position 1,904 of record JBOFJM010000723.1, on the reverse strand, counting down.
TGCAGGAGCGGCGGTTACTGTGATGGTTTCTTCTTTCGGTTGTTCTGCTGCCTGTGCATAAACAGACATGCCGCTAACCGCTGTGGCTACTACGACTGCGAGTTTACGCAGCGAGAGGTTTGGCTGAGCAGTTTTAAGACGCGCCATTGGTATATCTCTGATGAAGTGAATGATAACGTAAACGAGAATTATTATTATAACCAAAGCATGATAGGGCAGCCGATGGACGCATAGCAAGTGATATAAGTCCCTACCAGAATTAAGGGGTTAAGAAATAAACAGATGCAAGAAAGGCGTTAATAAAAAGAAAAGTATTCGATAAAAAAAGCCCCTATATGAATAGGGGCTTTTTTGGCTCGGTGAAGTGAGATTAATTACCGCCGAACATGTCCTTAATCCAACCGGCTACGCCATCGCTGTCTTTCTTCTCCTGCGCTGGCGGTTGTTGCTGCTGTTGTTGTTGCTGCTGCGGCTCTGAGGACGACGAGCTAAACGGATTTGCCGCCTGCTGCTGCTCAATCGCCTGCTGGCTTTGCTGGCACAGCGAATCTGGGTCAGTTGTCCAGACCGGCAGCATACGCATACCGCCATCGCCGCAGATGAAGTTACCGCCTTCATCGACGCTCATATTCACCACATCTTCCGGCGGAGTCAGATCCAGCGCGATAGGCGACTGGCTCGCCAGGTAGCGCTGATAAATCGACATCGCCCCGCTCGCACCGTACAGCTTCGTCGGCTGGTTGTTGTCGCGGCCTACCCAGGTTATCACCACTTCACGGCCATCAATCCCGGCAAACCAGGTATCGACGTTGTTGTTAGTCGTACCGGTTTTCCCTGCCAGATGCAGGTTCGGGTATTTCGCGCCCAACTGACGGCCCGTACCGCGTTGAATAACCTGCTGCATTGTCCACAGCGTCATATACGCCGCCTGCGCCGGAACCGCACGCTCAGCTTGCGGGAAGCTCTGATACAGCACCGTGCCGTCTTCCGCGATAACGGAACGCAGCGCGGAAAGCGTGGCCCGATTACCGCCGCTGGCGATAGTCTGGAAGGCCTGTGCCACTTCAATCGGCGTCAGGTTTAACGCCCCGAGGATCATTGCCGGAACCGGCTGTAGCTGATCTTTCGGTACGCCCAGTTTCTGCCAGGTTTCGGTAATTGCCGGTAAGCCCAGCGCCATCCCGAGGTTAACCGTTGGAACGTTCATTGAGCGCGTTAACGCATCGACCAACATCACCTGACCGCTGAAACGACGATCGTCGTTCTGCGGTGACCACACCTGGCCATTCGGCTGGCGCAGAGAGATTGGCGCATCGGCAATCCAGGTGTTCAGGCGGTACTGATTCGGCTGGCTTAACGCCGTCAAATAGGTCGCGGGTTTCGCCAGAGAACCAATTGAACGACGCGCCTGCATCGCACGGTTATAGCCCGCAAACTGCGGCTCCGCCCCGCCGACCATTGCGCGGACTTCGCCGCTGAAGCGGTCAACAACCACCATCGCGGTTTCGAGGTCGCTCAATTTACGCTGTTTCTTCAGTACCGGAATACCTTCGGTTGCCGCTTTTTCAGCCGCATCCTGGGCCACCGAGTCGAAGGTGGTGAAGATCTTCACGCCGGAGAGATCCTTCACTTTATCGCCCAGTTTGGCCTGCAACTCCTGACGCACCATCTGCATAAACGCCGGCTGTGGTGAAATCACCCCACCGCGTGGCTGCACGCCGAGAGGACGCGCGCTCAGCATGTCGTACAACTCCTGGTCAATCACCTTCTGCTGTTGCAGCAGGCGCAGTACCAGGTTACGACGCTCCAGCGCCAGTTTCGGGTTACGCCACGGGTTGTAGATCGACGCCCCTTTAACCATCCCCACCAGCAGCGCCTGCTGGTCGAGGCTCAGCTCTTCTACC